>CAJIZD010000007.1:0-218211 GCA_905181795.1 uncultured Planktomarina sp.
CAGACTTTCTGGATCCATCAATTACGATAGATCGGTAAAGTGGGGTAAAGAACAGCTAGATCTTATCAATATTGACTCAGTTTGGTTACAACCAGTGATGGTTCCAAAATGGGTTAGAGGAGCTCCTGAGTACGCTCATATAGAAACTAGACCAGGCAACAATATATCAGTTCCAATTGCTGCTCTAGGTGGTTCAATTTCTACACCTTCAATTGGTATTTTTGCTAATGTAATTGAAGTTAATAGCTTTAATGAGTTAAGAGAATTAGGTAAAGATTCAATTAGTGGTAAAATTGTTTTTTACAATCGACCAATGGATAAAACTCTAATTAATACTTTTCAAGCATATAGCGGAAGTGTGGATCAAAGAACACGAGGTGCTGCTGAAGCTGCAAAGCTTGGAGCCGTTGGAGTAATAGTTAGGTCTATGACTACAATTCTTGATGATTATCCTCATACTGGATCTATGTATTATGATGGATTAACTCTTAACCAGAGAATTCCTGCTGCTGCAATTAGTACAAACGGTGCAGAACTTTTAAGTTCAATGTTATCATTAAATCCAAAAACAAAATTCTTTTTTAGACAAAATTCTAAAAATTTCCCAGATGTTTTAACAAAACTGATTAAACTTATAAAAATTACAAGTAATATTCTTTTCATTAATGTTCATTTTAATCCAAATGACTAATTTTTCAATACCATCTACAAAACTGTTGTGATAAATAAGTATATTGAAAATTGGATTTTTTGGATTATTGCAGATATAATTTCAATCCCCTTATATTTTTTATATCTTGCCCAAAGTTCTTCTGGTTTTGGAAAATTATCAAGAGTTAATTCTCTTTCAACCTTTCCAGTGTAAAGAGTTCTATCGTGCTCGTAAAACCCATCACCATTACTGCTGTAAACTACTGGAATATCAAGCATTAACGAATATTCAATACCTTGTTGTATTCCTGAGTTCAATGTTAAATTATTATTCTTTGCTTCAATAATTGCTACTGGAATATTTGGTTTATAGTATAAAATATAATCTGCTCTTTTTCTTTCACCTCTAGACGTACTATTTCCATTTACAGATATTCTTCCATCTGTAAATGACACCTCTTCCCGAATTTGTGATTGTATATTCCAACCGGATTTTTTTAATGCAGGAGTAATAAATTTAGTACATATGTCCCTTTCAGACATTTTCCTTTTATCATTCATTATTAGTCCTATTTATAAATAATTAAGTATTAACTTCACTATAGTATGCTGTTATAGAGACTAAGATTACATTAATTCCAAATAATCTGATTATCAAATAATTTAAACTTATTTTGAACTTCTCTGGTAAAGAATTAATCATTCTTCTTGTGTTTGTGATTCACCATCTTCATATATTGATTCAAAGTAATCTGCATATCCAGATGTTAATTAAACACATTTCTTATCCCAAGTGATTTCGTGGAAATCAGACTCGTATAATTCTTTCATTAATTTCTGTTCTCTTATCTTGAGTCTTTCTAATTGTTTTGGAGTTGGTGTTTTGTAATTTGGGTTTTGATAAAGTTTAGTCCATTTGGTTAATCTCATTCTTCCACTCAAATATTCTTTTCGTATTCCATTACAATATATATACAAATAGAGATTTTGACTTACGAACAATAAGGGGTGGATTATATTATAATCTTATTTTCTCTGAAACTTTTTATCATTTCTTCTATTTCTTTTTCCTTTTCTAACTCCCTATATTCTTTTATAGATAACCATTCATCATAGGATTGAGGGATATATTCTGTGGTGTCTGATGTACAGTTTTTCTTTCCGTTGAATCTTTCATTCCCATCTCTTATCGCAGTGTCATTCTTTTTTAGAAAATCTACACATTCCTCATAAGTTCTACCTTTAACTTGCACTATCTCTTGTGAATAAGTAGTAGTAGTGATTAGAACTTCAATGTCCTTTACTTTGTGGAGTTCTTCATAGTTGTTTGGAATAGATGGATCTATTGTATTTTTCAACCAATCGTTTAGATAAATGTTTTCTGTTGAATAGAATATATGCAAGATTTCACCTGTTGATTTATCTGCAATGATACTTGAACCTAATAAACTGTCATCATCATACCGATATTTTCGTCTAGAACTACAAAGTTTATAAAATACATCTTCAGATCTCCAACTTTTTTGTGGTTTTACTTTTACTCTTGGTTTTACACCCCAAAAACGAACATTACCTTTTTCGTTTTCATCCCACACTTCAATCTTTGTAAGGTCTATACCATCACATTTCTTTTGCAGTTCTTTTAGTGTCTTCACATTTCCTTGTAGTTCAGTAGTTAAAGTTTTTATTTGATTTTCCATTATAGAAAGTCCTTTCAGTAAAATATATTTTTTACACCAATCCATTTGGATTTAGAAACTCTCTCAACTTTTTCCTCATCTTGTAATAATAGTAGCACATAATAACGATAATGTCAAGGGCAAAAACTCTGTAATCGTTATTGGAAGTCAAATAGGTTAGAAATACTAAATGGAGTCTTCCCATAACAAAGACCCCATTAGTGTTTTCCAAAGACGATAATAAACAAACATAGAACACCAGAGATGTATGTTATTATTCATCTTCTTCTATTTGTATTTAGGGGTATATTATTTCTATATGTTTGTTTTCGATATTATTTCTTATCCCAAGTGATTTCGTGGAAATCAGACTCGTATAATTCTTTCATTATCTTCTGTTCTCTTATCTTGAGTCTTTCTAATTGTTTTGGAGTTGGTGGTTTGTAGTTTGGATTTTGATAAAGTCTAATCCATTTGGTTAATCTCATTCTTCCAGAAATTATTATTCTCCTTTATTTTTGAGTTAAAAAGTCTGTAGATTTTCTACTAGATCATCATTCATTTCTAAATTTTTAAGATAAAATCTTTCAAGTTGTTCAACACTTGTCCCAGCATTCTTTGCAAGATTAAATATATTTACCTTACCTTTACTTTTAACAAGTCTTGTCTGTAATGAATAATGTCTTAATGCATATGGTGTTAAAATTTGTCCATCTGACGTTTCTTTAATTTTTGCAAGATTCAAAATATAATTAAATTGTCTATTAACATTTCTTATTGCGGTTGAACGATTAGGATAATTATTAAAAAATAAATAATCATCTGGTTTATAATCTGGATTTAATATTCTTAACTTATCATAAAAGTCTAATGCATCTGGCATTGTGGAAACTATTCTATATCCAGTTTTTCCTTTTACCTTAATCTCCAACCTATTGGGTTTATACTTAACCTCAATATCTTGATGCTTGATTGAAAAGATCTCACTTTCAACAGGTCTCATAAATGAGTGAACCATGAATACAAAGAAATAATATAACTCATCAGTTAATTGTATCCCCCTCACCTTCACTTCATCATCAATGACGTCTCTAGTTGTTTTCAATAATAATTTGTATTGTTTTTCTGTAAATGAAGGTCTTGGATTATCTTTTTTAGATACTTTAGGAATCATAGGCATTTTATCCAATGAACCTTTTTCATATGCAATTTTTAGTATCTTACTAATTATAATTAGATGTTTGGATTTTGATGATGCAGATAATCCTTTATCTCTATTGTCATCTAAGACTGTTAGATAATCTCTTAAATCATATGTTGTAATATCGTTTATATCTTTATTACCAAAATACTCATTTATTCCGTCATGTTTTCTAAGAATTAAACCTTCATCGTCCACATGAAATCTTTCACTTCTAGTTTTACCAGACATTGATTTTTGTTGTTTCATTAGAAGTTTTGAAAAGTAATCAAAACTGTCTTTATCCTTAACCTTATTTTTCTTTGTATTTTGATTTAGTTTTTCTAAAAGTTCTTCAACAACTTCCATTGCATCTAATCTAGAAGTTTCTTTTGTGGATTTAACTGAATATTTTTTATCTGCATTAATCCAAATTCTTGCAAACCAAAACGGAGAACTATCCGTTTTATAGATAGAGACACCTTTTCTAATTATCTTAGTATGTGTTTTTTTATATCTACTCATAGTTACAGAGTATTGTGTCTAACTGTGTCTAAGTCAAACTTAAAAACAAAAGGAAGGTTTTCTACCTTAAGTCATTGATTTTTATTGAATTTTTGGTAGCGGAGGAGGGACTTGAACCCCCGACACCCGGATTATGATTCCGGTGCTCTAACCAGCTGAGCTACTCCGCCTAAATCTTAAGATGTTATTAGATATAATTTATTTTCTAGTCAAGTAATTACAGTTTAAATGAGAATTCATAATAAAATATTCTTGTTTGAATTATTATCTTTTATGAATGCTTTAATTCTTGGATATTTGTTATATTGCTGTTATTAGTTTTGTTTTTTCTTGAAAATCTTAACTTTTCTATAGTTCCTATGAATCCATAATTTTTTTTATTGCATTTGATTGTCTAAAATTTCAATCTCAATTTTATTTAAACTTAACTGATTATTTTTCATTTCATAGAACTGGTTTATTACTTTTCCAATTTATCAAGCTTGGTATAATGCCATTTTCAATTAATTCTTTATTAAATAAATTACTTTCTAAGCTTGGCATTGCAAAGTTCCATTTATAATTTCCACGAGAAGCCTCAATTGGAGTATAAAAATGTTTGAGTATTTCTTTATCCTTAGTTTCAATCACATAACCAATCATTTGAGGTGAATATTCTAACTTTTTTTGCAGTATAGGATTATCTAAGTTAAACCATCTATTTTCATTAGGAGACTTTGAAGAAGGATCTATAGCAATGACCTCTAAATAAATATCTTTATCTACTTTGACCACTCTATTATGAGTTCCCATAAAATCATGATAACCCACTTCACTCAACTTTATATCTAACTTTTTTTCTATAAAGTTGGTGCCCTCTTCTAGAGATCTTGCGCCAAAAACTATATGATCTAGTTTATGCATCTAGTTTTGAGCTAGGCTTGCCATATTAGGAGCTTCAGCAATCCAACCCCCTCCAAGAACATGCGAATATTCTTCAGTATTGTAAAAGACAGCTGCTTGACCTGTTGAAACTCCAAATTGAGGTTCATCAAAATATAAATTAGATAATCCAGTTTTAAAATTTACTTCAACTTCAGCATCAACAGGTTTTGAAGAATTCCTTAATTTTACTAAAACCTCTAAATTTTGAATTTTTTGGTTGATCTATTATCCAATTACATTCTGTTATCTTAATTTTTTTACATGCCAATAATTTCCTTGGGCCAACAATTACATTATTATTTTTACTATCAAGGGCAATAACGTATAAGACAGTCTCTTCATCTGCAATACCTTTCCTCCCTCCTATTCCAATACCTTTCCTCTGGCCAATGGTATAGTCAATTATACCATTATGTTTACCTAAGACTTTTCCTTCAACATCAACTATATTTCCAACATCAATACTTCCTGGCCTTAATTTCCTTACTATATCTGCATAGTTTCCTTCTGGAACAAAACAAATGTCTTGGCTGTCAGGTTTTTCAGAAACATTTAGGTCATGTTTTCTGGCAACAGATCTAGTTTCTTCTTTTGTAAGCGAACCTAGTGGAAACCTTAAAAAATCTAATTGCTTTTTTGTTGTTGCAAATAAAAAATAAGACTGATCTTTTAAATCATCAATTCCTTTATATAAGCTTGGTATTCCTAATTTATTTTTTCTTCTGATATAATGACCTGTTGCCATAGCACTTGCACCTAGTCTTTTAGCCCTTTCAAACATATCAGTAAATTTAACTGTTTGATTACATCTTACACAAGGTATAGGTGTTTCTCCTCTTAAATAAGAATCTGCAAAATCTTCCATCACTTTATCTTGAAAAAGATTTTCATAATTTAAAACATAATGGGGGATTTGTAATTTATCAGCAACTAATCTAGCATCATTAATGTCAGAGCCGGCACAACAAGCTCCTTTTTTTTTAAGAGCTTTACCATGATCATATAATTGCATAGTTAAACCAACAACATCAAAGCCAGCTTCAACAAGTAACGCTGCTGTAACGGATGAATCTACACCACCAGACATAGCAACAACTATTCTATGGTCAGCTGGATTTCCCTTTAAATCCATATCTTTTATAACTTGTTTAAGGTTAAACATAGACTTTACTCTTCAGGGATAGAAATTCGTAATCCATCTAATTCATCGTTGATTTCTATTTGACACCCAAGACGTGAAGTTGGGGTTAAGCCAACTGCTAAATCCAACATATCTTCTTCGTCTGGGTTTGGTTTACCTACAATTGGAAACCAGTCTTTATCAATAACCACGTGGCAAGTACAACACGATATTGAACCACCACAAGTACCCTCAATTCCTAAATCATTATCTCTAGCAACTTCCATAATAGATAAACCATTTTCAGCATCTATAGATTTTTCATTTCCATCTGGCTGAATAAATATTAACTTTGGCAAAATTAACTCCATAAAACATATTTCGTTCTAACTAAATGTTAGACCAACATTGCGCCAATCTATCTAATTCTTTCGTAGTAATCAAGTTGTCTGATGCTAAAATAATATCATTCGGTGGAAACGATAATCTAATTGAGTTAGAGGCAAGAGAATCATACCCCATTGCTTTAAGCACATGGCTTTGACTTATTTTCCCAGAACTACATGCTGAACCAGAACTTACAGAAAAAGAATTAATATCTAATTTCATTAACGCTAAATCTCCTGGTATATCAGGTGAGGCTATCAATAAAGTATTATTAACTCTTTCAACGTCATTACCAAAAACAATTGTCTGTGGGCTCACTAGTTTAATTTTATCACTTAAATAATTTCTAAGAAATTTAACTTTTTCATAACTATGTTCTGACATTGTTTCTAATATAGAAGCAGCTTCACCAAAACCAAGTATTCCAATAATATTTTCAGTTCCAGCTCTCATTCCTTTTTCTTGTCCTCCACCCAAAAGTTGAGGGTTTAAATTAAAATTTTTATTATTAACTAAAGCTCCTATCCCAGAAGGTGCACCAATTTTATGTCCTGATAATGTTAAAAAATCTAAATCTACTTTTTCTAAATCTACTTTATTTTACCTAAGGCTTGGGCAGCATCACAATGAACTAAACAACCATATTTTTTTGATAATTTTACAACATCTTCAATTGGCTGTATTACACCAGTCTCATTATTCACCCACATGACTGAAATCAGTATATTTTTTTTAATTTTAGTATTTTTTTTTAATAAAATTTCTAAATAGTCTAAATCAATAACTCCATCTTTATCTACAGGAATAATTTGATCACTTTTAGAAGACTCTAAAACTGCTAAATGCTCAATTGAGCTTACAATAATAGTATCAAAATTACTAAAAAGTAAATTAATAGACTCTGTTGCTGAACTTGTAAAAATTATATTTTCATTTTTTGTATTTATCAGTTTGGCAATATTTTCTCTTGCGCGCTCAATAACATTTTTACCTTTTCTACCATAAAAATGAACTGATGATGCATTAACTGGACCCCATTCTATGAAATCTAACATAGATTTTTTTATTTTACTGAGTATTGGAACAGTAGCATTATAGTCTAAATAAGTTGATGTGTTTGAATTAATCATTTATTTAGTGACTTGATGAAATTTGTTACTATTTAATTTTCTTTTTATTGACTGTTTCAATTTTTTTAATCTTTTTTTCTAAAGTTTCTACTTTTTTGATAAGTAAGTTAAGAGTTTTTTCTCTCGGATCTACTTCATTTTTAGAAATAGCATATGCTTCAAACTTAATTGGTGCAGAGGATTTTGTAAATTCTCTTGCTGGAACTCCCGCGACAGTGACATCTGGAGGAACATCTTTGGAAACGACAGAGTTTGCTCCAATTCTAGCGTTATCTCCGACATTTATAGGTCCTAATATTTGAGCTCCTGAACCTATAATAACATTATTACCAATTGTTGGATGTCTTTTTTGATTTCTTTGCAAATCACTCTCTACTGAGGGCATAATACCACCCAGGGTGACATCTTGGTAAATAGTTACGTTTTCTCCTATTTCTGCTGTTTCACCAATGACTATACCAAAGCCATGGTCCATAAAAAAATTAGAGCCTATTTTGGCAGCTGGATGGATTTCAATACCTGTGAAAATTCTGGCTAAATGCATAATTAATCTAGATATGAATTTTAAGTTATATCTCCAAAAAATATTAGCTATCTTATAAAACACCATTACATGAAAAGATGGGTATAGGAAAATCACACCTAGTCTGACTTCTGCGGCTGGATCTCTTTCAATAATAGAGTCAATTTCTTGAATAATATTTTTAAACATTTTTAAAAAAACCTATTTTTTATTTATATAGATTTTTTAATAACTGTCAAAATTTAACAGATAAAATTTTTACCCAAACCCAATTATATTTTGACAGATTTACGTAATGTTACTATTCGATTAAATATAAACAAATAAATTATATTGTTTTAATTTTATAGCTTAAATATTTTATGTTATAAACAAGCTGTTTTATAAATTTACTGGAGATAATTAATGCCAGAAGTGATTCTAAACGGTCCACACGGTAGGATTGAGTGCAGATACCATCCAGGATTGTCATCTGATTGTCCTGTAGCACTTATTTTACACCCTGAACCTAACCAGGGAGGAAGCATGAACAATAAGGTTTCGTATGGCATGTATCATGAATTTAGAAATAGAGGCTTTGCAGTCTTGCGTTTTAATTTTAGAGGAGTTGGTCGCAGTGAAGGTGTTTATGAGGGTGGTGAAGGTGAGTTAGCTGACGCAGCTGCCGTTTTAGATTGGCTACAGTCTCAAAACATTCATTCTAGATACACCTTTATAGCAGGGTTTTCATTTGGTTCATGGATTGGAATGCAATTAATGATGAGGCGCCCTGAAATAGTTGGTTTTATCTCAGTATCTCCACCTGCAGATAAATTTGATTTTTCTTTTCTTGCTCCCTGCCCTGCATCAGGTTTAATCATTCACGGAGAAGATAATAAAAGAGTTCCAAGCGAAGTCGTCCAAAAAATCGTAGATAAGATATCTATTCAAAAAGGAATAAAAATAGAAGTTGAATTTATCAAAGATGCTAATCACATGTTCTCAAATCATAATGAAGAGTTAATAGGTTCTATTAGAAAATATTTAAATAATGTTCTTGATTCATCTGAATATAAAGAAAACTAAAAATTCTTACACGAGATAGATAATGAATATACCTGTAAAGTCTGAATTTCTTAAGATTATGATTGAGAGAGGATTTGTTCATCAAATTACTGATGTACAAAATCTAGACCTTCAGACCTGTAACGCTCAGCTTTCTGGATATATTGGCTTTGATTGTACAGCATCCTCTTTACATGTAGGCTCATTAATACAAATCATGATGTTAAGATGGTTTCAGAAAACTGGAAACAAACCTATTGTTTTAATGGGTGGCGGAACTACAAAAATTGGCGACCCATCAGGTAAGGATTCTGCTAGACCAGTTCTGTCAATTGAGAAAATTGAAGAAAACCAAGTTAGTATAAAGAGTATTTTTAAGAAATTTTTAAAATTTGGAAATAACAGTAATGATGCCATTATGGTTGACAACTCCTCTTGGTTAGAAAATATAAATTATATTTCATTCTTACGTGATTTTGGATCTTCATTTTCTATTAATAAATTAATTAATTTAGAAAGCGTAAAACTCAGACTAGAAAGAGAACAAAATCTGTCATTTTTGGAATTTAATTATTCATTATTACAAGCATATGATTTTTTACAATTAAATAAACAGTATGGCTGTTCTCTTCAAATGGGCGGTTCAGATCAATGGGGAAATATTGTAACAGGCTTAGAACTAATTAGAAAAAAAACATCTAAACAAGCTTTCGGTTTAACTTCGCCTTTATTAACAACTAGTAGCGGTTCAAAAATGGGGAAGAGTGCAAATGGTGCTGTTTGGCTTAACGAAAATGAATTATCAAATTGGGATTTCTGGCAATATTGGAGAAACACTGAGGATCCAGATGTAATAAAATTTTTAAAATTATTTACTGAACTACCCTTAACTGAAATTAGTAAACTAGAAAAATTAAAAGGTGCTGAAATAAACGAGGCTAAGATTATTTTAGCTAACGAAGTAACTAAGTTGTGCAGGAGTGAAGAAGAAGCACTTCGTATTTCAAATGCTGCTGCAAATACATTTAATAACGTAATGACTGATAACGCATTACCAAGTGCAATAATCGGAAATTTAGAAATTAAATTTATAGAAGCACTAAGAATATTAAAATTTGTAAATTCTAATGGAGAAGCACGAAGATTAATAAAAGGGAACGGTGCTAAAATAAATGACATAGTGATTAATGACGAAAATTACAGTTTATCCAAAGAAGATTTTAACAACGGTCATGTAAAAATATCTTCCGGTAAGAAAAAACATGGACTATTGATAAAAAAATAATTAATTATCTTTATTTTTCACAAAAAAATTATTTTCATCAAGCCAATCATCTGCAAAAATCTCTCTAAAAATACCAGGAGCAAATGATAAGAGATTTAAATTTACTTTTGGCTTTTTGATTGAACCTTGCATCTTAAACTGACCCGCGATTAATCCATCTTTTTTTATCCCTGTGATTAATTCGCCTACTGCTGGCACTAAGCTTATAAACTTAGATATTATTTTAATAGGGGCGACAGAGCCTCTCAAGTCTACAACTTGATCTTTTAAATTCAATTTACCACGAGCTGATATTCCAAGAGATTCACTGGATAAATATAATTTATCAAAATTAAAAGTATTATCTGCAACAAATATTTTTGCTTTCCCTTTGTTAAATAAAACACCTTCTCCAGAAATTATTGATTGAATTCCAGAAAAACTTAAAATAGATAAAGAATTAATAATTCCAGGCGCATTAATTAAACTAAAATTTTGAGAAGTAATAATTCCTTCGTATTGATCGTATGAATCATTTAAGAAGTTTATGTCTATTTTCATTTTTCCACTTCGAATGTTAGGGGTATACCCAAGAGCTCTTAAAAGGTTTCCACCATTAGTAGTTTCAAAGCTTAGTTCAGGATAATGATTATTTTTTTTAATTAATTTTATCTTAGTTTCAGCTCCACCTGTAAGTCCTATTCCATATAATGTAGATAAATTATCGTCTATAAGAATATTTAGTTTTCCAGATTCTAATATAGATGCATTCGCTAACCACATTTGTCCATATGCTGTAGATTTAAAAACTGATTTATGAATTGTTCCTTTGATATTGCCTGATAGAACAATCTGGGGGTTAAAAATAATTTTATCAGCTGTAATATCAAAAACTATCTTTTGACCCAAAGCAGAATTATTTTTAATATTATTTTTTAAATTTGATAAATCTATCTTTTTTCCAGATATCGATATATTCATCTCTTTGTTCAATCTAGAAATATTAACTATATTTAAAACAAATTGTTTAGATGTTATATTCTTCAAAATGATTTTGCTATATGCATGATCATTTAATAATATTGATTTAATTTTGTAAATATCCTTATTCGTTTTAAGAATGACGTCTTTTAAGCTTATTAATTTTCCATTTTTAAAACTTAATTCAGATTTAATTGATGCAGGAATATTTTTGTTTTTAACTATATTTAAAAGATTAGAAGCCAAGTATGAACGTGACAGATCTGCGTCAAGGATAAATGTAAAATCTAAATTTTTAAAATCACCTTGCAAAGCTAAATTAAACTCAGCAGCCCCAAGCAAATCAACATTGAACAAATTTTTTATTATGTGAGAAAAAAATTTACTATTATTAATTTTCAAAAACCCGTCTTTTAAAATTTTATTTTCTATACTTATATCTTTAAAACTAATGTCAGTATGATTATTTCGAATAAAAAAAGCTTTAGATATTTTTAAATTATTTCTATTTATTTTTAATTTAAAACTAGCCCGATCAAACTCATAATCCCAATTTAGTTTTTGAAAAAACAACGCACCTTTAGATGCGTTTATATTCATTTCTATCCAACTATATTTATCAATTATTTTATTATTGTTAAAAGACGCCTCAAATTTTAAATCCCCAGAAAAGGCAGTTGAGTTTTTTTTTAAAAAAGTATTTTGATGTTGGACAGTTACGTTTTTGAAATTTGAATAACCTTTTACATCTGTAATTTTGAATATTTTTAAAAATGAAAAATTTAAATTTATAAACATCTCATTAAACGATCCAGAATTAACAACATCCAAATAATTTTTAATTTTAGAAAAAGTAAAATATTGTTTGAAATAATTATGATGTGCAACTATGTTTTTTTCTAAAACTTCTAGTGCTATTTTTTCAAATTTAACTTTTATAGAACCTTCTTTAGATAATAGATCTATACTACCAGTCCCTATTGATTTATTTGGAAAAGAAATATTTTTAAAGTTTATTATGTTTTTTTTGTGTTTCCACGATATTTCGCCATTAAATTTTGTTTCTAGAATAGATTCACTATTTATAGTATCGGCAAAACTTATGATAGACTTTTGGGAGAGAAAGTTAACTTCTTTAAGTTTGAAATTTTTGTTTGTAATAATTTGGTAATTTCCGTTTAACCTAGTATTTACATTTATTTCATCAAATTTTGATAGTCCATGCTGAAATAATTTATGATTAATATTTTTAATTTTACCATAAAATTTATTAAAATTTTGAGCTAGTTCACCTCGCACAGAAAATTGAATTTTATTATTATCTCTACAATTCATATTAACTGAACGCGCTTTTTTGACATAGCTTGATACAGAAATATTTTTACAATTAATATTAAAAATTTTCTCTTCTAATTCATTCCTTGTGTCTAATAATAAAAAATTAATTTTATCAATTAAAATTTTATTTTTCCAAATCTGTTTCAGATTTGTTTTTTTTGTAAATTCTTTGTTTGCTGAAAGTAAAAATTTTATCAAAGGACCTGGTGTGAATTTTTCTTTTCCTAAATTACCGTTTACCGTTAAGTTATTAAATTTGAAATAATCAAATAGTAAAATCTTTGTTTTTTGAAAAAATATTATTTAATATATTGTCATAAGAAAAACCCAATTCAATAATCTTAATATTAGATTTTTCTTTTTGGTTTGGTAAATAAATATTAACATTATCAAGTTTAATTCTTAGTAAATTTGGCCACGCAGGTTCTAAGAAATTTATACCTGCAACATTTAATCTAATGTTTTTATCATTAACTTTATTTGAAATGTATTCTTGTAATTTTTGATTAAAATCTTCTTTAAGATTAAGTGACTGGATAATAAATTGTTGAGCCCTCTCAGAATAAAAGAAAGCAAAAAACATTGATCCAGTTAACAAAAAAGCCGTTACTAAAAATGAAATTATAATTTTTTTTAACATTTTTCTCTATTTTACAAATAGCTTTATAAAATCATAGTTGATATTATTGATATTTATTTATATAACGTAAAAAATGTACAATTACTAATTATATGAGTTCCTTATATGTTAAATATAAACGACAAAATTCCTGATTTTGAAATATTGACTGACAGAGGAAGTTTCACACCTTCTAGTTATGTAGGTAAGAATATAGTTATTTTCTTTTTTCCAAGAGCAGATACTTCAGGTTGCACAGCAGAATCTCTAGCTTTTACAAATCTTCAAAGCAGTTTTGATAGCTTAAATTGTATTGTAATTGGTATTTCTAAAGATAACACAAAAAAACAAGCCAAATTCAGAGAAAAATATAATCTATCATGTGAGCTTGGTGCAGACTTTGAAAACAATGTATGTGAAAAATTTGGTGTTTGGGTAGAAAAATCAATGTACGGTAAAAAATATATGGGAATACAAAGAGCGACTTTTCTAGCTAATACTAAAGGGGTGATTACGAACGTTTGGGAAAAAGTTAAAGTACCCGGTCATGCTGAAACTGTTTTGGAAGAATTAAATAAAATGTGTAAATAATTCTACCTCTTCATTCCCACTTTTAAAGCCAATGCAGATTCAATGAATACATCAATATCTCCATCAAGAACTGATTGGGTGTTACCAACCTCTACACTTGTTCGAAGATCTTTAACCATTTGGTAGGGATGGAGAACGTAAGAACGTATTTGACTACCCCAACCAATCTCTCCTTTATCTATAGCATTTTTATTGTTTACGTCTTCTCTACGTTTGAGTTCAATTTCATATAATTTAGCTTTAAGCATTGACATAGCTTGAGCTCTATTTCTATGTTGAGATCTATCATTTTGACATTGTACAACTGTGTTTGTTGGAATGTGAGTTATTCTTATGGCTGAGTCTGTTTTATTAACATGCTGACCACCAGCACCAGAAGCTCTATATGTATCAACTCTTAAATCTTTATCTTCAATTGCAATATCAATTTTATCATCTATTTCAGGATATACCCAAATTGAAGCAAAACTGGTATGCCTTCTCGAAGATGAATCGAAAGGAGATATTCTTACTAAACGATGCACACCAGATTCAGTTTTAGACCAGCCATAAGCGTTAAATCCTTCTATTAGAAGTGTACATGACTTTATACCAGCCTCATCTCCAGAACTCTCTTCAACATAAGATATTTTAAAACCTCTTTTTTCTGACCATCTAGAATACATCCTTTGTAACATTAGTGCCCAATCTTGAGCTTCAGTACCTCCTGCACCTGCATGTATTTCAATATAACAATTATTCGCATCCGCTTCACCAGACAGTAAACTCTCTAATTGAAGTTTATCACATTTTTTTACCAATTCATTTAACTGCAAAACTGATAAATCTATAAAATCTTGATCGCTCTCTTCTTCTGCGAGATCTATGAGCTCAACCAGGCCACTTTTTTCAATCTCTATAGATTTAATTACATCTATTGTTTTTTCTAAGATTTTTTTATCTCTCATTATTAACTGTGCATTAGACGTGTCATTCCAAAAATTTGGATCTTCGATTGATGTATTAATTTTGTTAAGTTTTTCAATAGCGTTTTCCCAATCAATATGTTTTTTCAATATATGAAGCGCATGATCTACTTCATTAAATTTTAGCTGTATTTCAGATTGCATTTTAAATGACCTGTTGATTAGTATAATGGGGATAAATTTTTAATATTTGTATTTGAATTTTTGAGATTTATTAAGTTTTTATTGAAACTTAAGCTTGGAAGTTGACCTGGCTTAAAAGCTTCCAATATTGAGTTTTTATTATTTGAATTTACCTTAACTCCAGTTTTAGAATTAACTAATATAAGTTTAATGCCTGGTGGTCTTCTAAAAGGAATGTCTGGTTTATTTTTAAGAGTTTTTTTCATGAAATTTTTGAAAATTGGCGCTGCTACTGAACTTCCTGTTTCTTTAAACCCAAGTGGCCTAGGTTTGTCAAAACCAACAAATACTCCAACAACTAAATCACTAGAAAATCCTATGAACCAGGCATCAGTATTTGCATTAGTCGTTCCAGTTTTTCCTGCTAAATTTCTTTTTAAAGATTTTATAACAACACCTGTGCCTCTCTCAACAGCTCCTTTAAGCATAGATGTCATTTGATATGCCGAACCAGCAGAAATAATTTTTTTCCTTGAATCCAATGAAGCTATTCTTGGAATTTGATTAGAACTTGATCCAGTATCGCAGTTTTTACATGTTCGATTATCATGTTTTAAAATAGTTTTTCCTCTTCTATCTTGAATACGATCAATTAATGTAGGAGTTATTTTTTTTCCACCATTTACAATCATTCCATATGCATTAGTTAATTTTAGTAAAGTTGTTTCTCCAGCTCCTAACGACATAGAAAGATATGGAGGTAAATTCTGATTAATTCCAAATAACTTTGCAAATCTTTGAATAATATGAGGTTTAGTATAATTTGCTAATAAAGTTTCTGCAGTATTTTTTTCTATACCAAAATGGTTAGCTATTGTGATATGTGAAGATCCATTATCTAAAAACTGATAAAGTTCATTTTCATTGATTTTGTTTTTTAAAGAAAAATTTTGGATCAGTGATAATTTTTCCTCTTCAATCAGCTTTATTGCTAATCTTGCTGTCATTAAATTTCTAGATTTTTCTATACCTAATCTCAAAGGACTTGGGCCATAGAATTTTTTCGTATAATTTGCTGGCTTCCACTTTGGGCACCCTTCACATTGTTCATAAGCTAAAGCCGCATCTTGTATAAGATCCGTTGGCTTATAATTTTTTTCTAAACCTGCTAAATAAATAAAAGGTTTAAAAGCTGATCCAGGCTGACGTTTTGCTTGAGTTGCTCTGTTAAATTCACTCTGATTGAAGTTATAACCACCACTCATTGCCAATACTCTTCCAGTATTTGGGTCTATAACAACTATTGCTCCATTAACTTCTGGTATTTGAGAAAGTAAATAGCTTTTCTCTTTTTTATTAGATTGCTTCTTAACAACAATTACGTCTCCAATATTTAAGAAATCCTTAAAATTTTTATACCTTGATCCCAAATAAATTTTCAATTTATCGTCTTTATCTTTTTTTATTGTTTGTGGTTTTACCCAAGAAAGATTTTTAAATTCAACAACCCCAATGTCCCCATCAGGTAATCGTATCTCAATAAAATTTTTATATATTTTATTTACAATAACTGCTTTTCTTTTTAGAGGTAATTTTTTCTGTACGTCATTTAATTTAATTAATATCTCATTTAAACTTAATTTAGATAAATCTAAATTTTGTATTACCCCCCTCCAACCTTGTCTTTTATCTAAACTTTCCAGTCCATTCACCAGAGCCTCATCTGCATTAACTTGCATAAAAGGATTTAACGTAGTTCTAACAGAATAACCATTTGTATATAGTTTAGATCCAATCTTTTTATTTTTACTTAAAGTTTTTCTCACTTCTTCAGAAAAGTAAGGGGCGTAACCAGCATCTATACCACTGGATTTTAGTATTTTTATGGGTTTATTTCTTTCTTTTTGCTCTATGTCTTTTTTAATATAACCATTTTTATGCATTTGATTTAACACCCAATTACGTCTGACTGTAGCCTGCTCAATTTTGTACAATGGGTTATAATTATTTGGAGCCTTAGGTAATGCCGCTAAAAAAGCCATCTCAGCTAAACTGAGATTATCTAAACTTTTATCAAAATAATTCAAAGCAGCTGCAGCAATACCATATGATTTAAAACCCAAATAAATTTCATTTAAATACAACTCCAAAATTTGATTTTTTGAAAAAGCTCTTTCAATTCGTATTGCTAAAATTGCTTCTTTAATTTTTCTTTCATATGAAACCTCAGAGGTTAGTAGAAAATTCTTGGCAACCTGTTGAGTAATTGTAGAAGCTCCTATTAATCTTTTTCCAGAACCTATGTTTCTAATATTGGTAATTACAGCTCTCAAAGTTGCTTTCATGTCTAAACCAAAATGATTATAAAAACCTTTATCTTCAGCTGATAAAAATGCATTAATTAGTTTTTTAGGAATAACATTTATTGGAACAAAAACTCTATTTTCTATTGCGTACTCAGCAAGCAAGGCACCATTTCCGGCATGAACTCTAGTTACTACCTTTGGATTGTATTTTGACAACTCTTTATAATCTGGAAGGGTTTTACCAAAATACCACAATCCGTAAAAAAAAATTATTATTCCTGATAATAAAAATAAAAAAAGTGTTGTTATTAAGTATGCAAAAAATTTCATTTTATCTTTTTATGTGTAAATTTAGACATTTTTAGGACCATTTTATCTACTTTTATCAGTTAGATAACTTTCTATGGCATTCGCTAATCCTTGGCTTAAATTTTTCATATATATGTTATTTAACATTTTTTTTTCTTCTTGTTTATTTGATAAAAAGCCTATTTCAATTAAAACTGAAGGTATATCATAGGATTTTAAGACTGCAAAACCTGCAAATCTATGTCCTCTATTTACAGCTAATTTAGTTTCTTTTAAATTAGAAATTATATTTTTGGCTAAAATAGAGCTGTCATTCATTGATTCTCTTTGAAACATTTTTATCAAAGATCCATATATAAGTGGATCTTTAATGCTTTCCTTAAGGCCTAATATTTTGTCGACTTCATTTTCTTTTTTGGCTAATCTCTGTGCCTCTTTATCTGACGCAACGTCTGAAAGACTGAAAACGGAAATACCGCTAGCTTTTTTATTTTTACTTGAGTCTGCATGAATGGAAATAAATATATCTGCTTTATTTTTTTTTGCTAATTCAATTCTCTTTCTAAGTGGAATAAAATAATCACCTGTCCTGGATAAAAGAGCATTAATTTGTCTGTTCTTATTTAAAACTTTAGCGATTAAGAAGGAGGCTTTTAAAGTTAAATCTTTTTCTAAAGTACCTAACGCGCCAATTGCTCCAGGATCTTTGCCTCCATGTCCGGGATCAATAAAAACAATTATTTTTTTTTCTAATTTCGATGCTCTGTAATTTTTTGGTCTTTTTAAAGGTAATGAGTTAAAATTTATTTGATTTAAGCTTATTTGTTTTTTAGATTCTGACAAACTAATTTTATCGTTAAGAGTCAGAAAATTTCCTTTATTTTTATATAAAACATGCTTAGCTATACTAAAACTCGTCTTAGAAGTGTTACTAATGCTCATTTCAAGGTTTAGTAACTCGTTACTATTTTTAACTTTATTGAAAGAAAAGTCTGAAATAATAGCTGGTTGAGACAATTCTAAAACAAGCTTGGAGCCAAGCTTTGATTTAGAACTTAGCCTTACATCCGTCAATAAGGTCTGTTTAGTTTCTTTGAATTTTGAAATATTCTTAAAACTTATAGGTTTTTCAAAATCAATAATTATTCGATATGGCTCATCTAAAAGATTAAGCTTTATATTATTGTTGAGATCTAAATTCATACAAACTAAATTGTTAAATTTTATTCCACAATTTGTTTTTAACTGATCAGATTTAACTCCATGAGAGAAAATAAAAGTTAGTAAGATTAATATTATTTGCATTGTTTTAGGTTTAATTTCAATTAAGTTATTCATACGATTTTTTGTTTAATGCTATATAATTATTTATTATATCAAAAAATAAAGTTTGTCTTGGCTCAATCAACAATATATAACTTAAATCAGAATTTATGTGATTAAATTGAATAAGTAAATTTGTTCAAATATACAAATGTTAATTTCCATTTAATCATTTGAAACGCGACAAATGCGCGTGAAATACAGAATGAGATTTAATTTTTAGTGTTACTAAATTATTTATAGGGAATTATTAGTTGTTGATTTTTAATTTAGAATTGAGCTTTTCTAAAAGTCGATATTAATATTGGCTTTTTTTAAATAACTAATTAATTAACTTAAGAAATAAACATCTTTAACTCTTCAAGTTCTCATTCAAGTTAATTTAGTGTAATCAAAATAACATTTGATTGCCTTTTTGAGTTTGGAGACAAATTATGACTAAACGTTTATTAATTGATGCAAGGCAAACAGAAGAAACCAGGGTAATAACAAGCACAAATGATAAAATTGACGATTTTGAATACGAAGTTCATTCTAGAAGACAATTAAAGGGTAATATCTACCTTGCAAGAGTTACTAGAGTTGAACCTAGCCTTCAAGCGGCATTTATAGAATATGGTGGAAACAGACAAGGTTTTTTAGCATTTAGTGAGATTCATCCCGATTATTACAGAATTCCAATAGAAGACAGACAAAAATTAATTGCCGATGTATCAGCAAAAACAGACGAAGAACTTGATATTAATCAAAATATAAATGAAGAAATTGAAGAAGATTTTAGTGAAGAAGAATTGAGGAAGGTTAAACGTAACCTATATAGAAATTATAAAATTCAAGAAGTTATTGCTAGACGTCAAATATTATTGGTTCAAGTTGTTAAAGAAGAAAGAGGAACCAAAGGAGCTGCGTTAACAACTTATATATCAATTGCTGGTAGATACTGCGTGCTTATGCCTAACACCCCTAGAGGAGGAGGCGTTAGTAGAAAAATTGCAAATATAGTAGATAGAAAAAGATTAAAAAAAATAGTTGATGATCTTGATCTAGCAACAGGAATGGCACTAATAATTAGAACTGCTGGAAGTAAAAGAACAAAAATTGAAATAAAACGAGACTATTCTAATTCCATAAGCACGTGGGAAAACGTAAAAAAACTTACTTTAGAGTCAAATGCGCCAACTCTAATTCATGAAGAAGGTTCACTTGTTAAAAGAGCTATACGTGACTTATATCATAATGATATAGATGAGGTTTTAGTTGAGGGTAATGAGGCCTATAAAGTTTGTAAGAATTACATGAAAGCATTAATGCCTAGTCATGCAAAGAAAGTTCAAGAATATCATGATGAAAAAAAACCTCTATTTCAAAGATACAACCTAGACTCACAGTTATTTGATATATTTAGCCCTAAAGTAACCCTTAATTCTGGAGGTTACCTTATTATTGATCAAACAGAGGCATTAGTTGCGATTGATGTTAACTCTGGCAAAGCTACTAGAGAAAGGTCTATAGAAGATACAGCACTTAAAACAAACTTGGAAGCGGCTGAAGAGTTTGCTAGACAAGCAAGACTCAGAGATCTTTCAGGTCTCGTCGTTATTGATTTCATTGACATGGAAGAGGTTAAAAATAGAAATAACGTAGAAAAAAAATTAAAAGAAGCAATGAGAAAAGATAGAGCCCGTATACAAATAGGCCAAATTAGTGGTTTTGGGCTTCTAGAATTGTCTAGACAACGGCTTAGGCCTTCAGTTGTTGAAAACTCATCCGAATTATGCTCGCATTGTGGTGGATCAGGTCGCATTCAATCTATTGAGGTTAGTGCTGTGCAAATACTTAGATCTATCGAAGAAGAAGGTGCCGACGATAATAATATAGGCGTAAATGTATACGCTCACTCTAGTGTTATACTTCATATTTTAAATAAAAAACGTGATCAACTTAGTGAAATTCAATCTCGATACAATATTTTGATTGAATTTATTAATGACAATAGCATTATCCCACCATTGAAAAAATTAGAAACAGTCAAAAAAATCAATACACAAAATAAGATACAGACAGAAAAAAAAGAAAATCAAGAAGGATCTGCCATTAATGACCAAGAAAATAACAATAGAAGAAAAAGAGGGAAGAAAATAGGAAGAAAAAATAAAAAAGTAATTCCCAATGAAGATCTTTCCAATGAAGAAGAAACAAAGAATAATAATCAAATTAATAAAAACGAAACCAAAGCAACTGATAAGACAGATCAAAACGAAATAAATAAAAATATTAAAAAAAGAAAAAATACACGAGAAATCAATAAAAAATCAAATGAGAGCAAATCTAAGAAAAATAAATCTGTTAAAATTACATCAGAAAATGATAATAAAATAGTTGATGAAAAGAATAATATAAACGAAACGGCTACAACTGAAACAAAAAATCCTAGGATAGTTCAAACTTCTTCTCCCATTGAGGTTACAGAAATAGATAATGACTCAAAGCCTCAAAAACCTAAAAGAAAAGGGTGGTGGTCAAAATAAAAAAATTACTGTTCATATTTTTATTTTTTTTTTCATGTAATTCAATAGCTTCCGAAAAAATTAAAATTATTAGAGATGCAGAGATCGAGTTTTTTCTTCAAGAAATTATAGTATCAATTTCACAAAACCTTAAAGAAGAAGGTAAAAAATTTTATCCCAGGTTAATTCTTGAATAATGAGTACAATGCATTTGTTACAGGTTCAAACAAAATTTATGTAAGCTCAGGATTAATTAACAAAGCTGAATCAATCAGTGAAATTCAAGGGGTTATAGCTCACGAAATTGGTCATTTAATTTTAAATCATCATACTAGTAGACTTATTAATAAGGATAAAAGTTCCAAATATTCAACTATAGCTGCAATAGCCGGAATTGGTCTATCAATAGGTGGTAAATTGAATAGCAACGCTGCGACTGGTTTAATCATTGGTGGTCAAGATCTAGCAACAAAATCCTACCTTCAATTTACGAGAATTCAAGAACAAGCAGCTGATAAGTTTGCACTAGACATCATGAAGAAAGCTAAAATTTCTTTAAATGGTTTAAAAAGTTTATTATCCAGGTTAAGTGAAGAGGAAATGTTAAACCAATCTCTACGAAGTGATTTTTATAGATCTCATCCCGTTTCTAAATTAAGATTAAGGCAACTGAATAAATATATTAATTTACCTTCAAGCTCAAAATCAGTAAAAACAAAAATTTTTATTAATGATAATAATATCTCTTTAGAGTATGTAAGTAACAAGATAAAAGCTTATAATCAAAATTCCTCTGAAATTTTAAATAATGAAAGAATTAACAATGAAGTTTTATATTTATATAATAATGTTGTAGGAAATTTAAGAATAGGTAAGTACGATTTAGCAATTAATAATTTAAATGAATTAATAGTAAAATTTAAGAATTACCCTTTTATATTTGAACTTTATGGAGACATTTATTTTGCAAAAGGTGATTTTAAAAAGGCAATAGAAAACTACAAAAGAGCAATAAAAATCCTAAAAAACAATCAAATTGGATCCACTGATCTAATTAATTTTTCTTTGGTTAAGTCATTGCTACAAACTAACGAAGTAAATAATTATAAACAATCAATCTATATTTTAGAACAGCTAGTAAAAACTAATCCACGATGGAGTTACTTATGGAGACTTTTAGCAAAGGCATCAGGTAGAATAAACCAAAAAGGAATTTCTTATATTGCGTTAGCGGAAGAAGCATTAATTAAAAAAAACTTTTTGAAAGCAAAAAAATATGTAAGTTTGGCTTTTAAGTTCCCAGAATTATCTGAGGAATATAGATTAAGGGGACAAGAAATTTTAATTAGGACAAAAGAAAAAAATGAAAAATAAAAACTTAAATATAATAACTTTATTATCAGCTTTAATGCTTTTATTACCCTCTTTATGTAAATCTCATGAAATTAAAGAAGATACTATAGAAAAAATAATACAAAAATTTATAGTAAACAATCCTGACCTAATTCGATCTTCTCTTGATAATCATAAAGTTAATCTAGAAAAACAAAAAATTCAAAAAGCTATTAATGCACTAAAAATAATTAAAAATCCTGGTGTTTTTCAAAAAAATGCTAACATAACTATATATGAGTTCTTTGATTATAACTGTGGATATTGTAAATCAGTTCTAAAAGTAGTTTTAGAAACATTAGCTGAAGATAAAAAATTAAATTTTGTTTTTGTAGAATACCCTATTTTATCTCAAGATTCTTATATAGCATCTAAAGCCGCTCTTGCTTCCAAAAAACAAGGTTTATATAACGATTTTCATTCTTCACTAATGAGCTTAAAAGGTAGAATTAGTGAAAAAGAAATATATAAAATTGCAAAAAAAACAGGTTTAAACTTGGAACAACTAAAAATTGACATGAAGAATCCTGAAATAAACAATCAACTTTTACAAAATCGTGAAATAGCTAAACTACTAAATTTAAACGGAACTCCGGCTTTTATAATTGGTGATATTATTTATCCAGGTGCCATAAACAAAAATAATTTAAAGACAATAATAAAAAACTTTCGTGAAAGTTGATTTCTTTCTATAACGAATGTCTTATTATAAACAAATTTCTTTTTTATCCATGATTTTAATTGGAGAATAAAATGATTAAAAAACTATATATTTTAAATGGACCAAATTTAAACTTATTAGGAACAAGGGAACCAGAGAAATATGGAAACACCTCTTTAGAAAATGTTAAATCTTTATGTAATGAAAAATGTATAAGTAATGAGTTAGATTTACATTTCTTTCAATCCAATTTTGAAGGTGAAATAATTGAAGAAATACATAAAGCAAATAATAATGCATGCGGCATTATAATTAATGCAGGGGCATTAACGCATACTTCAATTGGGATTCTTGATGCTTTGACCATGTTTGACGGCCCCAAAATTGAAATCCACATAACCAACGTATATGCAAGAGAGGATTTTCGTCATAAGTCATTTATATCACCAGTTGCAACTGGTATAATAGCAGGTTTAGGTGTTAACTCTTATGTACTTGCAATTGAGGCCATTAAAGAGTTAATAAATGACTAAGTTTAAGAAAAGATAGGATAACTAATGAATAACAAGAAAAAAAATAATTTAGACGAAGTAAATTTAGTTCAGGCTTTATCTGATATAGTTAACACGGACAAACTATCAGAATTAGAATATGAAACAGATTTGTGTAAGATTAAAATTGTAAAACACTCAAATCCAATTTTTTCAAATGTTCCATCAATTGAAAATCAAACTATAAATACTGTTCCTGTTGAAAAGGAAAATAAAACCATTCCTACCTCAGAAAAATATAATAATAAACACCCAGGTGCTGTAAATTCACCAATGGTTGGAACTGCATATTCTGCATCAGAACCTGGTAAAGACCCTTTCATAAAAATTAACTCTTCTGTCATAAAAGGTGACACCTTACTTATCATTGAGGCAATGAAAGTTATGAATACCATTACTGCTCATAAATCTGGGAAAGTTTCTTTCATTGGATTCGAAGATGGTCAACCAATAGAATTTGACCAATTATTAATTGTTATTGAATAGAATTTTCTAATGTTTTCAAAAATACTAATTGCAAATAGAGGTGATGTCGCCTTAAGAGTATTAAGGGCTTGTAAAGAACTTAATATTAAAACCGTTGCTGTCCATTCAACTGCTGATAATGACGCAATGCATGTAAGATTAGCCGATGAGAGTGTTTGCATTGGACCTCCTTCATCTGCAAAATCATATTTAAATATTCCAGCTATTATAACAGCTGCAAAATTAGTGGGTGCTGACGCTATTCACCCTGGTGTGGGTTTTCTATCAGAAAATGCAGAATTTGCAGAAATTGTTGAAGCTCACAACATTACTTTTATTGGTCCTAAGACAGAGCATATTAAATGCATGGGAGACAAGATAGAAGCAAAAATTACAGCCCAGAAATTAGGAATACCTCTGGTTCCTGGTTCCAAGGGCGATATAGTTGATTATGAATCAGCAGAAAAGGAAGCGGAACAAATTGGATATCCTGTTCTTATTAAAGCAGCTTCTGGTGGTGGTGGTAGAGGAATGAAAGTTGCTTTGACAAAAGAGGAGCTAGTGTCAGCCTTTATCTCTGCAAAAAATGAGGCAAAAGCAGCTTTTGGTGATGACCGTGTTTATATAGAGAGATATCTGCAAAACCCCAGACATATTGAAGTTCAAATTATTGGAGATAAATTTGGGAACACTGTTCATCTTGGTGAAAGAGAATGTTCTATTCAAAGAAGACACCAGAAAGTTATTGAAGAAGCGCCTTCGCCTGCAATAAATGAAAAAACTAGGAACAGAATTGGTACGATAGCCTCTAATGCCGCAGCTGAAATGGGTTATTTAGGCTTAGGAACTATAGAGTTTTTATATGAGAATGGTGAATTTTTCTTTATTGAAATGAATACCAGACTGCAAGTAGAACATCCCATAACCGAAGCTATAACAGGCATAGATCTTGTAAGAGAACAAATCAGAATTGCAGCCGGTCTTCCCTTATCATTTAAACAAGATGATGTTAAAATAAATGGGCATGCTATAGAATGTCGAATTAATGCTGAAAATCCTATAACTTTCATCCCATCTCCAGGTAAGATTGAAGAGTTTCATTCTCCAAGTGGCCTTGGCGTAAGAGTCGAGGCATGCGTATACTCAGGTTATGTTGTACCGCCCTATTATGATAGCTTAATAGCTAAATTAATAGTTCATGGCGATAATAGAAATCACTGTATTTCTAGACTTAAACAAGCTTTAAAAGAAATTATTATAGAACCTATTTCTACAACCATTGAATTACATAAAGATATTTTAGACACAAAAGTTATGGAAGAAGGTTCTTATGATATTAGATGGTTAGAAAATGAATTGTTAGATCCAAAATAATACGCCTTAATACAGATTTTTTAGCTTTGAACGACATACCTAACATTACTATTTCTGCAAACGAGTTATTAAAAGCTTACACACTCGGATACTTTCCTATGGCTGAAAGCAGGAATGATAAAAATTTAGTTTTTATTGATCCTGAATTTAGAGCCTTAATACCAATAGAAAAATTTCATGTTTCGAAAAGTCTATTCCGTTTAGTTAAAAAAAAACCCTTTACCATCACTATGAATCAAGCTTTTTCTTCAGTAATAAATAAATGTGCTACAATTAATAGAGATGACACGTGGATCAATGCTGAGATAGAAAAGTTATTTATTACCCTCAATGAAATGAGATATGCACACTCAATTGAATGCTGGGACAATCATAAATTAGTTGGCGGCATCTATGGCTTAGCTATAGGGGGAGTTTTTTTTGCAGAATCAATGTTTAGCTCTGTTCCTAATGGAAGTAAAGTTGCCTTATTAAACTTGGTGGCAAGATTATGGAAAACTGGTTTTAAAATATTAGACGTTCAATTTTTAAATGACCATTTAATTCAATTTGGGGCTTATGAAGTTGAAAAATTTAGTTTTAAGAAAAATTTAAAGTCAGTTGTTAGTATGAAGAATACATTCTATTCTTCACCCTCTAAAGATGAGGATTTTTTTGAAACACTATCAACATTTTTGCAAGCTAAAATAGATAAATCGTAAACTGAATTTTCAAGTGCATTTAAAGCTGGGCTTGAAGCAAACATCCATCCTTTAAATTTTACTTCTGAAAGTCTATCAGAGTTATCATTTATTTTTATATAAGCGAGTGATTCAGGCTTAAAGATTGGCTTGGAAAAAACACACCTTTCTACAAAGATATCAAGAACACCAAATTTATAAGTTTGGCCTACAAATACTTCAAAAGTTTCTATTCGTGCTGTAATTTTATCCAATCCTTGAATTACTAATTTATTACCTTCAACCCAAGAAGAAGCATATATATTTTTTGAAAAAGTAATTAAAATTAGAAGAAAAACTATTTTTGAAAAACACATAATATTGATGGCCTTAAGGTTTTATCTATATTTTTATTTATTTTTTATTTCCTGAGTAAATAACTTTTCCTAACATATCAGTAAAACTTACTGGATCACTTGTATCATATATAGTATCATTTGGTTTGATATATGTATCAGAGCCTCCGGGAATTATATCTATGAAATTCCCTCCTAAAAGTGATGATGATGTTATTCTTGCTGAAGAATCGTCAGGAATTTTTATATTTTCATTCAATTTAACACCTACTTTTGCATTGTAATCCTCTAAGTTAAGATCAAGGTTTGTTATCTTTCCTACATTAATTCCTGATATTTTGACATTGTCACCATTTTTCAAACCTGCTGAGGACCCAAAAATCAAGGATATATTATAGCCAACCTTTTGATTGCTATTTACTGACTGCATACCTATGCTTAAAAAGCCAATTGCAACACTTAAAACGATGGCTCCCATCAAAATCTCAATCAAACTATATCTCATGTATAAGTCTTCCTAACTAAATTAAAATTTTAGTTACTATATCAAATTACTAAACTTTTTAAACATGATTGTAATAATTATTTTACTTAGACTTATGTATAAACATTAAAATCATAATAAAATTAAAGAGTTAAAAAAAAATTATAAAAATTTAAATTATTGACTTTACTAAAGCATACTAAATCGTGTAGTTTATATATTCATTATCACTACATATTGTGTTTATCCACAGGCTAGTATTTATTGAAATAAGTTAAAAAAAGCTAATTAAAAAAATAAAATTAAGGAAAAACAACACGTTATTTTTAGAAAATTGTAAAGTCCTTAAACATGTTTTAAATTTTAAACAATTTATCCACAGGTTTAATAAACGCTTTAATACGCCAGTCTAATTTATTAACTAAGATTGTTTATTCATTGTATTTAAAAGAGGGAAAATATGAAGTTTACCAGACAATTTACTAAAAATAATGATGATGCATATTCAGGTTTAGAATTTAAAACTACTACAAGTGAAATTAAGAATCCTGATGGAACTATTGTGTTTAGCGCACCTAATATAGAAGTACCCGCTAACTATTCACAAGTTGCGGCCGATATCATTGCACAAAAATATTTTCGTAAAGCTGGCATTCCTGCATATGTAAAAAAAATCGAAGAAAATGACGTTCCATCTTGGTTATGGCGTTCTGAACCAGATACAAATAAATTAAGTAATCTTCCTGAAGATAAAAGGTTTAAAGGTGAAGAATCAGCTAAACAAGTTTTTGACAGATTAGCGGGCACATGGACTTACTGGGGATGGAAAGGTAATTATTTTACAAAAGAAGAAGATGCTAAAATTTATTTTGATGAAATGAGATATATGCTTGCTGCTCAAATGTGCGCTCCAAATTCACCACAATGGTTTAATACAGGTTTACATTGGGCATATGGAATAGATGGCCCAAGCCAAGGTCACCACTATGTAGACTTTAAGACAAAAAAATTAGTTAAATCTAAGTCTTCTTATGAGCATCCACAACCTCATGCATGCTTTATTCAATCTGTCAAAGACGATCTTGTTAATGAAGGTGGAATAATGGACCTGTGGGTAAGAGAGGCAAGATTATTTAAGTATGGTTCAGGTACAGGTACAAATTTTTCTAAATTAAGGGGTAGTACTGAAGGCTTGTCTGGAGGCGGAAGATCGTCAGGAATGATGAGTTTCTTACGAATTGGAGACCGAGCAGCAGGAGCAATTAAATCTGGCGGTACTACAAGAAGAGCAGCTAAAATGGTGACAGTAGATGTGGATCATCCAGATATTGAAGAATATATCAACTGGAAGGTAGTTGAAGAACAAAAAGTTGCTGCGCTTGTAGCCGGCTCAAAATTAACTGGCAAAAATCTAAAATCTGTAATGGATGCATGTAACCTTTCAAACTATAAAGATGAAGAACGAATAAACCCTAAAATTAATATTGAACTAAAAAAAGCTATATTAAATTGCCGTGCTGTAATGATTCCTGAAAATTACATACAAAGGGTTATACAATTTGCTAAGCAAGGATTTAAAGATATTGAATTTCAAACATATGATACGGACTGGGATAGCGAAGCTTACTTAACTGTATCAGGTCAAAACTCCAATAACTCTGTTAGAGTTAGTAATGATTTTTTAGAAAAAGTGTCACAAAAATCTAAATGGGACCTTATTAGACGAACTGATGGTGGAGTTCATAAAACAATTGAGGCTGCTGATTTGTGGTCAAAAATATCCGAAGCAGCTTGGGCTTGTGCTGATCCAGGACTACAATACGATACTACTATCAACGAGTGGCACACTTGCCCTGAAGCTGGAAGAATAAATGCTTCAAACCCCTGCTCAGAGTATATGTTTATCGACGACACTGCATGCAACTTAGCTTCTATAAATCTACTACAGTTTAAAAAAGATGATGCATCTTTTGATATAGAAGCCTATGAATACACAACTAGATTGTGGACTCTAACATTAGAGATATCCGTAATGATGGCACAATTTCCATCTAAAGAAATTGCCCAAAGATCATATGAATATAGAACACTTGGATTAGGTTACGCAAATATAGGCGGATTATTGATGTCTTGGGGGATTGCGTATGACAGTGATGAAGGTAGGTCTATTTGTGCAGCTCTAACATCAATTATGACAGGTATATCATATGCAACTTCTGCTGAAATAGCAGGCGAATTAGGGGCATTCCCTAAATATAAAGAAAATGCAAAACACATGTTAAAAGTGATACGCAATCATAAACGAGCTTCAGAAGGCAAAACAAGAGATTATGAAGACTTATCTATTAATCCAGTTCCTTTGATGGCCCAAGACTGCCCTGATCAAAAATTAATTGTAGCAGCAAAAGAAGCTTGGTCAAAAGCATTGTCCCTTGGTGAAAAAAATGGATATAGAAATGCTCAAGCTACAGTGATTGCTCCTACTGGTACAATTGGCCTTGTTATGGATTGCGACACTACTGGCATTGAACCAGACTTTGCTATGGTTAAATTTAAAAAATTAGCAGGAGGTGGCTATTTTAAAATAATAAATCGTGTTGTACCTGAAGCTCTTGCATATTTAGGATATAATGCAGATCAAATCGACGACATGCAAAGATATGCACTAGGTACTGGCAGCTTAAAAGATTGTCAAGCTATCAGCCACAATGCATTAATTTCTAAAGGTTTTACAGAAAAAGAAATTAACTTAATTGAAGATTCTTTAGCTTCAGCATTTGATATTAAATTTGTGTTTAACCAATTCACTCTTGGAGCAGAATTTTGTAAAGAGAAATTAGGCATGTCTTCAGAGCAAATGAATGATTTTACTTTTAATATGTTAGAGTTTTTAGGATTTACTTCAGAAGAGATAGACGTTGCGAACATTCATGTTTGTGGCGCCATGACATTGGAGGGTGCACCGCATTTAAATAAAGATCATTTAGCTGTGTTTGATTGTGCAAACGTTTGTGGAAGAATTGGTAAAAGATTTTTGTCAGTCGACAGCCATATAAAAATGATGGCAGCTGCACAATCTTTTATATCTGGTGCTATTTCGAAGACAATTAATATGCCAAATGATGCCACAATAGATGATTGTAGTGATGCGTACATGCTATCTTGGCAACTTGGCATTAAAGCTAATGCACTGTATAGAGATGGTTCAAAATTAAGTCAGCCTTTGAACTCGGCTTTGCTTGATGAAGATGATATTGACGAAGATAATGATAACATAACCAACGAAGAAGATATTACTAAAAGAACTAGTCAAGTGGTTGAAAAAATTGTTGAACGATTTGTACAAACTGAAAGAGATAAACTCCCCCACAGAAGGAAAGGATACACACAAAAAGCTACTGTTGGTGGACATAAGGTTTATTTGAGAACTGGTGAATATGAAAGTGGTAAATTAGGTGAAATCTTTGTTGACATGCATAAAGAGGGAGCAGCATTTAGATCATTAATGAACAACTTTGCAATTGCCGTGTCAATTGGTCTGCAGTACGGCGTTCCGTTAGAAGAGTATGTAGAGGCCTTCACATTTACACGTTTTGAACCTCAAGGTATGGTTACAGGAAATGACACAATAAAAATGTCAACATCTATTCTTGATTATATTTTTAGAGAACTTGCTATATCCTATCTTGACAGAAATGATTTGGGTCATGTTGGGCCTGAAGACCTTGAAGCAAGTACAACTGGTTCTGGAGGACATAAAAATCTTATATCCGAGAAAGTTGCTAGTAGAGGTTTTGTTAGAAGAGAACTAAAGGTTGTATCAGGAGGTAATAATAACGTCACAATGATGCCACAAACAACCTCCCTAAAAGAAGACGTAACGAATGAACCTAATCAAGAAGATACTGTTGTTATTAATAATCAAGCTCCTAATCTAGCTCAAGAAATTGAAGCTAAAATAAAAGGTTATGAGGGTGAAGCTTGTGGTGAATGTGGTAATTTCACTCTAGTTAGAAATGGAACATGTATGAAATGTAATACCTGTGGTGCAACTTCAGGTTGTTCTTAAAAAGGAAATTAAATGGCGAATATCATTGACCAAAGATTAAAAGAATTAAACATTGAACTTGATGATGCAAGTGTTCCAGCTGGAAGTTATGTACCCTATGTAATTACTAATAATTTAGTATTCATATCAGGACAATTACCTTTTATAAATGGGCAATTGACCATAAAAGGTAAGGTAGGCGATAATGTTTCTCTTGATGATGCCGTTAAAATGTCTGAAGCATGCGCAAAAGCACTTCTTAGCCAACTGAAAGCTGCTTGTAATGGCAATCTTGATAAGGTTAATAAAGTAGTTAAGTTAGGCGGATTTGTTGCCTCGGCTCCAAATTTTACAGATCAGCCGAAGGTAATAAATGGTGCATCAGACTTAATTGTTAATATCTTTGGAGATAAAGGTAAACATTCTAGATTTGCAGTAGGTGTAGCAGCTCTTCCATTAAATGTTCCTGTTGAGATTGATGGTATTTTTGAGATCGAAGATTAAGATTTACAAATACAAAACTCAACAATGAAAATCGAATTAGCCTCAAGCTTAAGAAATATTGATAAGAATCAATGGAATAAATTAAATATATGTAATCATCCATTTACATCATATGAATTTTTGAATGCATTAGAAACTTCAAACTCTGTATCTACAAAAACTGGCTGGACGCCAAAACACATTTTAGTTAAAAATGCAGCTAATAATTTAATTGGAGCGTCACCTAATTATTTGAAAATGCACTCTTATGGTGAATATATTTTTGATCATAGTTGGGCAAATGCATTTGAAAATGCGGGTGGTCAGTATTATCCAAAATTACTTTCTGCTATACCCTTCACACCCGCAACGGGCCCAAGAATTTTGTTAAGCAATGATAAAAAAAATAATGATGAAATATTTAAATTAATAATTGGCACATACGAACAACTTGTAAAAAATAATAATTTAAGTTCAGCTCATATGAATTTTATTACAAAACAACTAAGTGATACATTAAATAAAAGAAATTGGATAAAAAGGGAAGGTCTTCAGTTTCACTGGTATAATAAAAAGTATCAATCATTTGATGATTTCTTGGATGAATTAAAAAGTACAAAAAGAAAAGCGATTAAAAAAGAAAGAAAAAAAATTAATGAATATGGTCTAACAATTGAACGCTTAACTGGAGACGCTTTGAATGTAAAGATCTGGGACTCTTTTTATGAATTTTATTTAAGTACCATTGATAAAAAATGGGGAGGCGCTTATTTAACAAAAGATTTTTTCTACTCAATAAATCAGAGTATGAAAAACAAAATCTTATTAGTTATCGCTAAGAAAAATAATGATATTATTGCTGGTGCATTGAATTTTCTTGGTGAGAACACTTTATATGGTAGGAATTGGGGATCAAAATTAGACATACCCTTCTTGCATTTTGAACTTTGCTACTATCAGGCCATTGAGTATGCAATTGAAAATAAAATTCAAATAGTTGAGGCTGGGGCTCAAGGTCATCATAAAATACAAAGAGGTTATATTGCAACTTCTACATATAGCGCTCACTATATTCAAAACGATTCCTTTGATAAGGCTGTTAGAGGTTTTGTAGAAATGGAAGCAAACGAAGTCAACAAACAAATCGAGATTATTAATCAACAAGGTTCCCCTTATTCGAATTATTAAATCATGTTAACTCAGGTGTCCCTTGTTTTTATTCTTTTTATCTTTATTATTTGGTCCTTCTGTTTTAAGAACTAATTTATTTTTTAAAAAGTCAACATTAACAATACCACCATCAACTAACCTGCCAAATAACAATTCTTCAGCTAACGGTTTTTTAATATGTTCTTGAATAACTCTTCCTAAAGGCCTAGCTCCAAATGTTTTATCATAACCTTCTGAGGCCAACCAGTCTCTTGCTTTGTCACTTAAAACAACAGATACACCTTTTTCAGATAATTGTGCCTCTAATTGCATTATAAATTTATCAACTACCATTCTAACTACCTCTAAAGGTAAATATCCAAATGGTATAATAGCGTCTAATCTATTTCTAAATTCTGGCGCAAATAATTTATCAATCGCTTCAGTATCAGCACCCTCTCGATTTTCCTGTTTAAAACCAATCGCAGCTTTTGAAAGTTCTTGAGCCCCTGCATTTGTAGTCATAATCAATATTGTGTTTCTAAAATCTATCGATTTACCATTGTTATCAGTAAGCTTACCATGATCCATGACTTGTAAGAGTAAGTTGAACAAATCAGGATGAGCTTTTTCAATTTCATCTAATAAAAGAACTGAATGAGGGTTTTGATCAACAGCATCAGTTAAAAGTCCTCCCTGATCAAAGCCTACATACCCTGGAGGGGCCCCTATTAACCTTGAAACTGTATGCCTCTCCATATATTCAGACATGTCAAACCTTATGAGTTTAACTCCTGTTGCTTCAGCTAACTGTCTTGCAACTTCAGTTTTACCAACTCCTGTTGGACCTGAAAACAAGTATGAACCTACAGGTTTTTCAACTTCTCTTAACCCTGCTCTCGATAATTTAATACTAGAGACTAATTCAGTAACAGCTTTGTCTTGTCCATACACCATCCTTTTTAAATCATCTTCTAACTTTGATAGCGCTTTTCTATCGTCCGTAGACACATTTCTAGGAGGAATTCTAGCAATCAATGCAACAGTTTCTTCAATCTCGGTTTTTCCAATTATTTTTTTTCTTTTAGATTTAGCTTTTAGCATTTGTGCAGCAGCTGTTTCATCTATCACGTCAATAGCTTTATCTGGTAACTTTCTATCATTAATATATCTTGAAGACAGTTCAACTGCTGTCTTAATAGCTATATTAGTAAATTTTAATTTATGATGTTCTTCATATTTTGATTTTAATCCCATCAAAATTTTAATGGTGTCTTCAACATTGGGTTCTGCAACGTCAATTTTTTGGAATCTTCTAACTAACGCTCTGTCTTTATCGAAATAACCTCTGTATTCTTTATAAGTGGTTGAACCTATACATTTCAATCCACCATTTTGAAGAGCTGGTTTTAGTAAATTAGACGCATCCATTGCACCACCACTGGTGGCTCCTGCACCAATTATAGTGTGTATTTCATCTATAAATAAAATTGCATTTTCATTTAATTCAACCTCTTTCATAACAGCTTTGAGACGTTCCTCAAAGTCTCCTCTATACCTTGTGCCAGCAAGCAAACTTCCCATATCCAATGCATATATCTCAGAATTCAGCAAAACATCTGGTACATTACCTTTTACAACCTTGTCAGCTAAACCTTCAGCAATAGCCGTTTTTCCAACACCAGGGTCACCTACCAATAAAGGATTATTTTTTGTTCTTCTACATAAAACCTGAATAGTTCTATCTAATTCAGTTTGTCTTCCTATCAAGGGATCTATTTTCCCTTCGGCTGCTTTTTCATTCAAGTTTACAGCATACTTTTCTAATGCTTTTTCAGTTTTTTTATTTTCTAAGTTTTCTGTTTTATCGTCAACTCCAGAAGAAGAACTTGATTTTGAATAGTTAGGATCTTTAGCTAAGCCGTGGCTCATAAAACTTACTGCATCGAGACGTTTCATATCTTGCTTTTGCAATAAATACACTGCATAACAGTCTCTTTCTGAAAACATTGCAACTAAAATATTAGCTCCAGTTGCTTCACTTCTTCCTGAAGATTGAGTGTGAATTACTGCGCGCTGAACAACTCTCTGAAATCCAGCTGTAGGTTGTGTGTCCACATCAACATCTGGCGAGATGATTGCTTTCAATTCTTCATTAAAATATTTGTTTAAATCTTCTTCTAGTACTTTGATGTTTACGGAACATGCTTTTAATACTTCAACGGCATCTTGGTCTTCTAACAAAGAGCTTAATAAATGTTCTAGCGTTGCAAATTCATGCTTTAACGAAGATGCATTTGTCATTGCTCGCCTTAATGATTCTTCCAACGATTTTGATAGCATTTTTATTCCTTCTCTAATTGAACTTGTAAAGGATGTTCATATTTACGAGCATAATTCATCACTTGCATAGCTTTTGTTTCAGCTAAATCGTATGCATATACACCACATACCCCTACACCTCTCTGATGCACATGAAGCATAATCTGCGTAGCTTCTTCTCTGTTTTTCTGAAAAAATTTCTCCAGCACCTCAATAACAAACTCCATTGGAGTATAATCATCATTCATCATTAATACTCTATAAAGAGCTGGTATTTTTGTTCGAGGGTCTGTTGCTAGCTTAATATTCCCTTCTACATCGTCATTTTTATTCTCATCGTCATTTTTATTCATTACAAATAATAACCTTGCTTTCACAAAAGGGGTTAAATCTAAATTTAGTTTATTATCAACCATTGATTTCTTAATACTCTTTTCGATTTAACCTTATGTTAATGATATAAGAACGACATAACCATTCAACAAGTTTAAGTTAATAATTTTTTAAAGTTAATTGTTACAAACAATAAAATGATTTTATACTAAATATTGTGATTTGTTAAAAAAATTGTCAATATAATGTGTATTTTTGCTTACTTTAAGTTACAAATAATGATTTTTATGTTAATAAATTATTTTAATTTATGGTTGGATATAATAAGTGTTTCGAAACTATGTTAAATTAATTTCTTTTTTGCCTGTATTTTGGATGATTTGTGTTTCATCAGCGCATGCAAAGTACGCTTCTTTTATAATTAACGAAAATACTAAAAGAATCTATCATAACGCAAACGCCGACACCCGTAACTATCCTGCTTCTCTGACTAAAATTATGACCTTATATTTAGTATTTGATGCATTAAAATCAAAAAAAATATCAATGAATAGTAAGTTTAAAGTTTCTAAACGCGCTACAAGACAACCTCCTTCTAAATTAAATCTTTCCGCTGGATCTAATATTACCGTAAAAAACGCTATCCTTGCCTTAGTAACAAAGTCCGCCAATGACGTCGCAACAGTTATTGCAGAAAATTTAGGAAAATCAGAAAGAAACTTTGCTAGATTAATGACAAGAAAGGCTAAAAAATTAGGCATGACACGTACTACATTTAGGAATGCTTCTGGGTTGCCTAATCGAGGGCAATTATCTACTGCAAGAGATATGGCAACGTTAGGTATAGCAATTAGAAAAAATCACCCTAAATTTTTTAAGTTATTTAAAACTAAATCTTTTATTTACAAAGGTGTTAAATACACTAATCATAATAATTTATTAGGTAGTTATTCTGGAACCGATGGTATTAAGACAGGTTATACTAATGCTTCTGGTTTCAATCTTGTAGCTTCCGTAGAACGAAACGGACAAAGAATCATTGGTGTTGTTTTTGGTGGTAAAAAAGCAAGATCAAGAGACAAGCATATGGTTACACTACTTAATAAGTACTTTAAAACCACCCTATCTAAACCACTCGTTAGAATAGCAAAACCCTCAGAACTACCAAAAACACGCCCTAAAATTGTGTTAGCTGAAAAAAATATTAAAAATTTTAGAATACCGTCTAAAATAATTAATAATATAACCCCAAATAATATAGAAGAGGACTGGTTTATACAAATTGGCGCCTTTAAAAACAGGTTAAATGCTCATAAAGCTGCTCGTAATGCCAGGAATGTTGTACCAGAGCAACTGGGGAATCTGCCTGCTTCTTTAAGCAAGATAACTAAATCTAGTACTAATAATAATCTACAATATTTATGGCGTGTAAGGTTCGTTGAGTTAGCAGAAAATCAAGCTCGTTCAGTTTGTGCAGAACTTTGGACTTCTGGTCTGAGCTGTATTCCACTTCCTTCAAATAACAACTCTTAATATTAAATTCTTTTAAGATACTTTTAATATATCGTCCCAATTTGTAGTATAAAATGGTGACTTATAACAAGATCGCATCCGCCATTTATCTGGTTCTGATTTTATATTTCTTGAGTTTTTTATCACTCCTTGAGAACCATGAAATATTGTCATTTTCCCCATTTTTGTATTTATATTATCTATTAGTTTCATACGATCACATGATCTACTCATATGTATTTGTTGATCTGCATTATGTATAAATAAACTACCTTGAATAATATAATTATCTGAAGAACCATCATCCTTTTGCTTTAATCCAAGTAATGTTACTCCAATTTTTTTATAATTATATTTTGGGCGATAAAGATTTTCTAATAACTTAAAAGATTTTTCAATTATAATGGTTGTACTATCAGTTAACTCATCAAAGTTTATTGTTGCACTATTACTGTATTGTAAATCTCGTTCTCTAAAACGGTTAGTATTAATAAAAACATAAATTCCTCCACATACACTATCTTGATAACGTAGTTTCTCTGCAGCTCTTGCTGCATAGTTTGCTAACGCCTTTTTAAGACTGTCTTTATCATTAATCATGTTACCAAAAGATCTAGATACAGTGATAGATTTTTTATTAATCACCTCTTCCAAAGCAAGACAAGGTTGTCCTCTTAATTCATAAATAATGCGCTCACCCACAACTGATATTAATGTTCTTATCTGACGAGGGTTAGCTTGCTGTAATTGCCTTGGGTTATTTATTCCAATAGATCTTAATCTATTTCCCCATCCTTTTGAAACTCCCCAAATATCTTCTAATTTCATATCGCTCAATATATGTGTTAATTGAGTGGAAACAGTTAATATATAAACGCCATTAGATGAGTTTTTTTTTGCGATTTTATTTGCTAGTTTTGCCAACGTTTTAGTGGGTCCTATTCCAATTGAAACAGGTATGCCTGTCCATTGGTAAATACGCTCTCTAATTTTAAACATCTCGTCTTGTAAACTTTGAATATTAAAGTTTTTTAAGTTTAAGAATGCTTCATCAATAGAATATATTTCTATGTTAGGAATAAAATAATTTAATACACTCATTACTCTAGAAGACATATCTCCGTATAAAGTATAATTTGAAGAATAAGTAAAAATCTTATTTTGTTTTATAAGTGTTTTGTATAGATGCAATGGAGCACCCATAGGAATGCCTAAGGCTTTTGCTTCATTAGATCTGGCAATAATACATCCATCATTATTCGACAGTACTACAACAGGCTTACCTCTTAATAACGGGTTAAATACTCTTTCACAAGAAACATAAAAATTATTACAATCTACTAAACCATACATATCATAGGCAATGAACAGAACTTGTTACTACGCCCCAAATTTCCATATTCATGTCGTCTCTAATCTCAATTGGTTGATATAGATCATTTTCTGGCATCAATATAATTTTATTGGATTGTTTATATAATCTTTTAACCGTCATTTGCCCATCTAAAACAGCAATAATCACTTTTCCATGTGATGGCTTGACACTTCTATCTACAACTAAAATATCATTATCATTAATTCCCGCATTAATCATTGAGTCACCATTAACACGTACAAAAAATGTTGTAGCCGGACGCTTGATTAAATAAGTATTTAAATCTAAGGTTTTTTCTAAATTATCATCTGCAGGAGAGGGAAAACCTGCCGAAACCTTTGAGCTATACAGGGGAAAGCTTTGAGATCTACTTAGACATGGTTTGAATACTTCTAGTTTAGAAGGCATTACGTAATGGCCATTTTGAGCTAATATTCGCTTAGTAATTTCTAAATTCATTATTTCCTCTATTCCAAAAATATTTTGTTCATGTTTTGTTCTCTTATATATTGAATATAAAGTCAACTGTAAAAAGTGAAAATTAATGTGTTTTACCGAAAGCGCCTGGCTTCACACCATAATCGACGGCAACGCCATAACTAGGATCATCATCAGCATCTACAATTAATTGTCCTGCTTTTCGTAAAAGCGAATGACAATCTGTTGACAAATGCCTCAATTGTAAATGTTTCTTTCTTTTTTTATATTTAACAGCAAGGTCTTCTATTGCTTGAAGAGCTGATTGATCTACAATACGGCTATTTATAAAGTCAACGATAACAATATCAGTATCGGTATCTAAGTTAAATATTTCTGAAAACCCTTGAACAGAACCAAAGAATAGTGGCCCTTCTATATAATAGACGGTATTACCATTATTATCTACTTTAACGTTTCCTCTGATACGAACTGCATTATTCCAAGCATAAGCAAGAGCTGAGACAATAACTCCACATATAACGGCTATAGCTAAATCATAAATAACAGTAATCGCAGTTACAATTAACATTACAACAACATCTGTCATTGGAATACGTCTAATAACCATAATACTCTGCCAAGCAAAAGTACCTATAACTACCATAAACATAACGCCTACTAATGCCGCTAATGGAATTTGTTCAATAAGCGAAGAGCCAACTACAATAAATAGAAGTAAGAATAAAGATGCTGAAATTCCAGATATCCTTGTACGTCCTCCAGACTTTACATTAATCATTGATTGACCAATCATGGCACAACCACCCATACCACTAAAAAATCCAGTTACAGTATTCGCAATACCCTGTGCCACACACTCTTGAGATGCACCACCAATCTTTCCCGTAATATCACCAACTAAGTTAAGAGTTAGTAAACTCTCAATTAAACCAATAGTTGCCAAAATTAGAGCATATGGCAATATTATTATGAGTGTCTCGGTATTAAAGGGAACTAAAGGGATATGAAACGTTGGCAATCCTCCTTTAATAGAAGCCAAATCACTGACACGCGGAACATCAATATCCAACGATATTACAAGTGTAGCTACAAAAAGTATACCAGCCAGAGGCGCTGGAATAATAGTGGTTATCTTAGGCACAACCCATATCACTACCATAGTTGTAATAACAAGTAGAAGCATAACAAGTAAGGTTTGGCCTTCCATCCATTGCCTACTATCAGACAAGTCTGTTGTTTGGAATTGGGACATTTGAGCTAAAAAAATAACAATTGCTAAACCGTTCACAAAACCAAGCATCACGGGATAAGGGACTAATCTGATAAATTTTCCTAACCTTAAAAAAGCAGCTGTAATTTGGAAAATACCCATTAATACTACTGTTGCAAATAAATACTCAACACCATGCAGAGAAACTAACGCAACCATTACAACAGCCAACGCACCCGTTGCTCCGGAAATCATACCAGGCCTACCTCCTATTAAAGCAGTAATCAACCCAACTATGAATGCTGCATATAAACCGACTAAGGGGTGTACGCCAGCAACAAAGGAAAAGGACACAGCTTCAGGCACTAATGCCAATGCAACAGTTAAACCTGCCAAAATTTCTGTTTTGAATTTTAAGAGTGATGAAAACTTTAGATTAGAAAATTGTAATTCGGAATCTGATATTTTTTGTGATAACTCTTTAAATATTTTTTGCATAATCAAAACCTAATTTATTAATCTTAAGACGAACCTTTGTAGTTAGGTTAATTATATCAAAATTTTAACCGTTAATGTAATTTAAGAATTGGATAACAATTATATTTTTATTAAACCTTAAGAGTCTTTATGTCTCTCAAGCAAACTTTCTAAGTCATGATCTACTTGCTCATCAAACCCATGTCGAGCAGAAAAGAATACTAAAGACATTAAGCCGGCACCTAATAATATAGTAAAAAAAGCACCTACAAAAATAGCAACTAAACCATTATAACTAATTTGGACATCCGACATTTGCAGCCATAAATTGATTGCAAAAACAGTTATGATTACAAGAGCACATGATGCAATAACAATAAGTAATAAAATATTTTTCATAATTTAAGTATATATTAATAAACCATGAATAAGTCCATTATTATCTAAGCGGCAACTCTGATTTCACTAATTGCTCCCAATACGTAACACCTAACGGCAAAATATTATCATTAAAATCATACTTTGTATTATGAAGCATACAACCTGATTTTCCTTCACCTGCTCCCAACCAAATATATGATCCTGGAATTTTTTCTAACATGTAAGCAAAATCTTCTGCGCCCATAGATGGCGCCATGTTAGTTTTTACAGAACCAGGTCCAAATATACTCGAAGTAACTTCAATTGCTTTTTCACTACACTCAATATTATTAACCGTAACAGGATAACCTTTAATAACTGAAACATCTGCTGTACAACCATAAGCCAATGCTGTCGCCCTACATATCTCTTTGAATTGTTTATGGACATTTATTCTAGTAGCAGAATTAACTGTTCTAATCGTGCCTATAAAATCTGTGACTTGAGGTATTATATTAAACCCAGATCCTGCATTAATTTGAGTTACTGAAACAACAACAGCGTCTAGTGGATTTTGTTTGCGCGAAACTATTTGCTGTAAGGCTTGAACAATAGCTGTAGTTGCTAAAACAGGATCGTTTGTTGCTTGAGGCATAGCAGCATGACCACCATTACCTTTTACAGTAACCTCAAATCTGTCTGCAGCAGCCATTACAGAACCTTTATGTACAGCCACGTTACCTTCATCCATTCCTGGCCAATTATGCATTCCCCACACACTATCCATGGGAAATTGTTCGAACAATCCATCTTCTATCATAGCCAAACCTCCGCCTCCACCTTCTTCAGCAGGTTGGAATATAAAATAAACAGTGCCATCAAAATTATTTTTTGACGCCAACAACTTAGCGGCGCCAAGCAACATGGCTGTATGCCCATCATGCCCGCATGCATGCATACGTCCCTCAAATTTAGATTTGTAAGAAAAGTTATTTTCTTCTATCATGGGCAAAGCATCCATATCAGCCCTTAAGCCAATAGCTTTATTGCCTCCACCACCTAAATTAGCATCTAGGCCTTTTAGAATTCCAACAACTCCAGTGCCTCCCAAACCTCTGTGAACCTCTAAACCAAAAGATTGTAATTTTTTTGCTACAAAATCTGAAGTCCATTTTTCTTCATATCCAAGTTCCGGGTGAGCATGCAACTCATGTCTCCAAGTTTTAATTTCAGGAATAATATTTATAATTTCGTTAGATACTTCCATATGATACTCCTCATAAATGACTTTTAAGAGACAAGGTCAACTTTCCAATCATTAGTCTATCGTGATAATAGTTAATATGCTAATTTATAAGAACTTAACTTTATCTTCTACAAATAAATTGAATAATTATTGTTTTTGGAGCCTAGAAATATGAAATGGATTAATAATATTTTGCCTGAAACAAACTTACAGAAATTTATTTTTATTTTTCTACCTTTTGCGTGTGGGTATTTTTTATCTTATCTCTATAGATCCACAAATGCTGTCTTAGCCCCCTACTTAAGTAGTGATTTAAACTTAAATGCAGAACAACTTGGGTTAATTACTTCCGCTTATTTTTTAACATTTGGCTTGTTCCAATTACCCCTAGGAGTTTTACTTGATAAATATGGAGCCAGAAAAGTTCAAAGCATTCTTTTTTTAATAGCTGCTATAGGAGCTATATTATTTAGTTTAGGAAACGATGTTTGGTCACTTGTTACGGCACGTGGATTGATAGGGTTAGGTGTTTCAGGTGCTTTAATGGCCGCTTTCAAAGCCTTTGCTGTTTGGTTTCCTAAAGAAAGACTTCCACTTTTAATAGGATTATTTATGTCTGCAGGAGGCATGGGTGCTATTGTAGCGTCAACACCTTTAGAAATGGCTTTGCAAATAACTGATTGGAGAGGTGTTTATCTATTTATTGGAATAGTTACGATTTTTGTTGGAGTATTGATTTTTTTTATAGTTCCAGAAAAAAGAGAAAATAGCGACAATGAAAAACCTTTACCAGTTCTGAAAGTATTAAAGCACATTTATACTAGTTATGCTTTTTGGAGAATAGGTCCATTGTCTGGAATTGCTGGAGGTACTGGGCTTGCAATATTAGGATTATGGTCTGGACCCTGGCTTTCAGATATAGGTAAATTTAATAAAAACGAAATTGCCAATATTCTTTTTATTTCAACAATAATGATGACAATTGGAACCACCTCTTTAGGAATAATTACAGACTATTTAAGAAAATTTAATATATCTCCAGTTGCTGTAATGGGTGGGGCTTTATTTGTTTTTATTATACCTTTAACTATTATCACATTTGGAATAATGCCCAAAGCTATATGGCCTTGGGTTATCTTAAGTATAACATCATTAGCTGCTACATTAGCATATGCTGGACTTAGTCAACATTTTCCAACTAGCTATGCCGCCCGTGCGTCAACAGCTATAAATTTAATATGTTTTTTGATGGCCTTTATAGCACAATATGCAATTGGATTTATTATGCAATTAGTTGAACCAGGAAAACAGTCTGGATATTCAATAAAGGCATATCAAGCAGGATTTGGCTTATTTTTAGGACTGCTTATAATTTGTTATATAATATTTATTATCATGAGTATTTTAGAAATAAGAAAAAATAAAGGTGAAACTTCTAAGGATAATAGCGCTTAGCAGTCCACTCATTCTTTAATGCAGTTGGCTTCAAAACGAATCTATCATGCAACCTAAAATCACCATCTTCCCAAAATTCAAACTCATCAGGTTTAAGAGCAAATCCACCCCAAAACGTTGGTCTAGGTATGTCTTCGTCATATTTAGATTCTAATAATTTAACCTTCTCCATCAAAACTTCTCTAGATTCTAATTCTCTAGATTGCTTGGATGCCCAAGCACCGATCCTACTGCCTCTTGATCTGGATTGGTAGTACTTGTCAGACACTTGGTCCGATACTTTATTAATACTTCCTGTTAACCTGACCTGACGATTTAAACTTTTCCAATAAAAGCAGATTGCACCTTTGGCAGTCTCATTTATTTCATTAGATTTACGGCTTTCATAGTTTGTATAAAAAACAAAAGATGTATCAATAATATCTTTTAACAAGACGGTTCTAACAGACGGCATTCCATTTTTTGATACAGTGGCTAATTGCATAGCATTAGGGTCTCTAATTTCATTTTTTTCTGCTTCAGATAACCAATTTTTAAATAATAAGATTGGGTCTACTATTTTATCTAATTCCAATTATCGTCTCCAAATTTAATTTTGTATTTTTAACATATAGTACTAATTTTGCCATATTTTATAAATATATTCAAAATTAGAAATGTTTAAAGAAATTATGAAAGGTTTTATATGTCTAAAAAATTTTTTTTATTATTTGGATTGATCGTTTTATTTTCAAGTAGTGGTTATTCTAAAACAAATTTCTATCAAGTGACAGGATATATATCATCAGTTGAAGTTCTCAAAAAATACACAAACCAAAGAGTGCCTAGAGAAGAAAAGAAATGTTCAATTCAAAGAGTTCCAGTAAATCAAAATGCTCAAAAATTTGGTGCGGATAATTTTATTGGTGCTCTGATAGGAGGCGCTATTGGAAATCAAATTGGTTCTGGTGGAGGAAAATCAGGATCTACTGCCTTAGGAGCATTAATTGGATCTGAAGTTGTTAGAAGCGAGAAAGCTGGTGCAAATGAAAGTTATGTTGAAAAAGAAGTTTGCCGTACTCAAAAAGTTTTTTATACTGAGACTACAGAACAAGTTAGTGGTTATAAACTAAATGTAGAAGTAGATGGAGAAATTATTTCATTTACTAGTAACAAATCTTATAATCCTGGTGATTTAATAACATTAACAAAGAAGATAAGTTATTCTCTTAATTAAGGATTAATATATAAGTATATATATATATATTTATTTATATATTAAAAAGAGGTAATTAATTATATAATAGTAATATATTATACTTTAAAATCTTTATTAAGATTAGGAAATGAATTATGCAGGAAAAAAGCCTCAATAACGGAATCATGAAAGGTAAACGTGGTATAGTTATGGGAGTGGCAAATGATAGGTCTATAGCTTGGGGAATTGCTTCAGCTGCAGCTAAGCAGGGTGCTGAACTAGCATTTACATATCAAGGAGATGCTTTAGAAAAGAGAGTCAGGCCACTCGCAGAATCAATTGGCTCTAATATTATAATACCATGCGATGTTTCTAGTGATAAAGCTATTGATGAAACCTTTTTATTATTAAAAGAAAAATGGGATAATATTGATTTTTTAGTTCATGCGATAGCGTATTCAGATAAAGAAGAATTAAAAGGTGAGTATCTTGATACAACCAGAGAAAATTTCTATAAGACTATGGATATATCTGTTTATTCGTTTACCGCAGTAGCTCAAAGAGCTGCAGCCATGATGCCTAATGGTGGATCCATGATTACTTTAACATATTATGGCGCTGAAAAAGTAATGCCTCATTATAATGTCATGGGAGTTGCAAAGGCTGCGCTTGAATCATCTGTAAGATACTTAGCTGCAGATTTGGGCGGTGACAAAATTAGAGTTAACAGTTTATCTGCAGGTCCTATTAAAACCTTAGCTGCCAGTGGAATTGGTGATTTTAGATATATACTTAAATGGAACCAGTATAATTCTCCATTAAGGCGAAATGTTACATTAGACGATGTAGGTGGGTCTGGAGTTTATCTTTTATCTGATTTATCAGCTGGAGTAACCGGAGAAACGCATCATATTGATTGTGGTTATCATGTAGTTGGCATGAAGGCAATTGACGCCCCTGACATGTCTCCTGAAAAAAAAGATAATTAGTTTATCTATTTGAGAGAATTAAAATGGCTAGTAACTCTTTTGGACATATTTTCAAATTCACAAGCTTCGGTGAAAGTCATGGCAAAGCAATTGGGTGTATAGTTGATGGAGTACCTCCTTTAGTTTCTATAAACGAAGAAGATATTCAATATTATTTAGATAGAAGAAAACCCGGTCAATCAAAATTCGTCACTCAAAGAAAAGAGAATGATAAAGTTGAGATTTTATCGGGAGTTTTTGAAGGTAAAACAACAGGACACCCCATCGCTCTGAATATTAAAAATGAAGATCAACGAAGTAAAGATTACTCTGAAATATCCCAACAATTTAGACCAGGACACGCAGATATTACTTATCAAACTAAATATGGAATAAGAGATTATAGGGGTGGTGGCAGGTCAAGCGCAAGAGAAACTGCGGTAAGAGTTGCTGCTGGTGCAATAGCTTTTAAAGTATTAGAACACAAATTAAAAAAACCACTAATAATAAGAGCCAGTGTTATTCAGATGGGTCCTAATAAAATAAATAAAGAAAATTTTAATTGGAATGAAGTTAATGCAAACCCATTCTTCTGCGGAGATCCAAAAGCTGCTAAAAAATGGGAGATATGGCTTGATGAATTAAGAAAGAAAGGTAATAGCGCCGGCGCCATAATTGAAGTTGTAGCAGAAAATGTTCCTAAAGGTTTAGGAAGTCCTATCTATAAAAAATTAGATACTCAAATCACAGAAGCGCTTATGAGTATTAATGCTGTAAAAGGTGTTGAAATTGGTTCAGGTTTTAACTTAGCATCGTTAACAGGCGTAGAAGCAAATGATGAAATATTTCCAGATAACAAAGGAGGTTATTATTTTGGTTCTAACCACTCTGGAGGAATATTAGGAGGGATTTCTTCTGGACAACCCATTGTAGCTAGGTTCGTCGTAAAACCAACAAGCTCTATTCTAATAGAAAAAAATTCTATCAACTTAAATAATGAAGCAATTCAAATTAAAACTAAAGGTAGACATGATCCATGTGTTGGAATAAGAGCTGTTCCTGTTGCTGAGGCTATGCTGGCTATTACTTTCCTTGATCAATTACTAGAACATGAAAGTCAAATTGGATCTGTTATATAAAAAATAATCAAGAGTATCTTACTTAGTTACTACAATCACAAACTCTTTATTTCCACTTGGGCCTAGAATAGGGCTTTCAACAACTCCTAGTAAATTCATTTTCATTTCAGATGTAATCCAACCTTTTATATCATTTGTAACTTCTTCATGAAGGTTTGGGTCTCTTACAACTCCCCCTTTCCCAACAAGACCTTTACCCACTTCAAACTGCGGCTTTATTAATGCAGCTAACCATCCATTTTTTTTCAAAAATTGAAGACTAGAAGGTAAAATTTTTTTTAATGATATAAAAGAGGCGTCACAAACTATAACGTCCAAAGTATCTTTTATAATTTTATCTGTTAAAAAACGTGCATTTGTTTTTTCGCTAACTATGACTCTTTCATCTTGTCTTAATTTCCAATCTAATTGTCCATAGCCAACATCGACTGCGTAAACTTTTTTTGCACCTTTTGTTAATAGTACATCTGTAAAGCCACCAGTGCTTGCACCTATATCAAGAGCTATTACGGAATTACAATCTAAATTATATTCTAAAATAGCTTTTTCTAATTTGACCCCTCCTCTAGATACCCACGGGTGAATTTTACCCTTAACATCTATTTCAGACTCTTTTGTAATTTGTTGCCCAGGCTTATCTATGCGTTTTTGATTAACAAAAACTGTACCTGCCATTAGCATAGAATTAGCCTGTTCTCTACTCTTAGCCAACCCCCTTGAGACCATAAGCTTATCTATTCGTTCTTTTGTTATCTTTATAAACTCCAAGTAATAGTTAAATCACTTATTTGACAGCCATGTCATTATTTAATTTGGAAAGAGGAAGCATTTCTTTTATTGTATTAGCCAGTCCAACAACATCTAAGCCAGCCTTTGCTAATTGTTCGTTTTGAGAAGCATGGTCTTGAAAATAATCTGGCATAGTTAAGCATCTTATTTCTTTATTTCCATTATTAAGAACACCCTTAGAAGACAGAAAATGTAAACAGTGTGAGCTAAAACCACCTACTGAACCCTCTTCTATTATAATTAACTTAGAGTGGTTTTTCCACAAATCTTCAAGTAATTCAGTATCAATTGGTTTTGCAAACCTAGCATCTGCCACAGTTATTGAGAGACCTTCTGCAAGCAAATTATCCGCAACTTTTAATGCAACACCAACTCGAGTGCCTAAAGCAAAAATTGCTAAATCTTTTCCTTTTCTGACAATACGACCTTTACCAATCTCAATAATATCAGGAGATTGTTTTATATCAACACCTTCACCTTCACCTCTAGGGTATCGGCAGAAAATTGGCCCATCACTATACCTTGAAGATGTTAAAACCATATTTGCCAACTCTGCTTCATCACTTGGCGCCATGACAACAACATCAGGCAAACAACAAAGGTAAGCTAAATCAAACGACCCAGCATGTGTTGCTCCATCAGCACCAACAAATCCTGCTCTATCGAGCATAAATCGAACTGGTAATTTTTGAATAACAACATCATGAATAACCTGGTCATATGCTCTTTGTAAAAATGTCGAGTAAATTACAACAAACGGCTTCAAACCTTCTGAAGCCATTCCTGCTGCAAATGTTACAGCATGCTGTTCGGCAATACCAACGTCAAAAAATCTATCTTCGTATTTTTCTGCAAATTTATTTAGGCCAGTTCCAGAAGGCATTGCTGCTGTAATGGCCATAATCCTTTTATCTTTTTCTGCAATCTTACATAGCGTTTCTGAAAAGACATTTGTATAAGTTGGGGCGTTAGAAACTGCCTTAACTGTATCTCCAGTTATTACATTGAATTCTGAAACAGCATGATATTTTTCATGAGAACCTTTTGAAAAAGGGTGTCCTCTTCCTTTTTCTGTTACAACATGGAGTAACATTGGCTTTTCATGAGAACCATTTTTTAAATTTTCTAGAATTTTAACCATTGATTTAATATCATGACCATCAATAGGGCCAAGATAATTCATACCCATTTGACTGAATATTGTACCTTCAGAATGACCTAAAAAATTACGTGCAAGATTTTCAGCTCTTTTAGCTGTCTCACCTATCTCCTTTGGAAAAAGATTTACCATTTGTTTAGCTATTTCTCTAACGTTATTAAAAGGACGGCTTGATACAACGTTTGATAAATAATTGCTCAACCCCCCAACAGCAGGTGCAATCGACATATCATTATCGTTTAATATTACCAGTAAGTTAGTTTTTAAAGCGCCAGCATTGTTTATAGCCTCATATGCCATTCCTGCGCTCATTGCTCCGTCACCAATAACGGCTATAACATTGTTAAATTTACCTAGTTTGTCTCTTGCTACTGCCATTCCTAGCGCCGCCGAAATAGAAGTAGATGAATGTCCAGCTCCAAATGGGTCATAAATAGATTCTGATCTTTTTGTAAAACCTGAAATACCTTTTGACTTTCTTAAGGTACTCATCTTATTTCTTCTAGAGGTTAAGATTTTGTGAGGATAAGCTTGATGGCCGACATCCCATATTAATTTGTCATCAGGTGTGTTGAAGACATAATGTATGGCGACAGCAAGCTCAACAACTCCAAGCCCAGCTCCTAAATGACCTCCAGTCTTAGAAACACTATCGATCATGTCGGAGCGAATTTCTGAAGATAATTGCTCAAGGTTATCTATTTCTAGAAATTTTAAATCATTCGGGTCATTTACCTGATCAAGTATCGGTGTAGATGAAAATGTATTTTTTTTATCTTTATTTGCCATTAATTAAATTAAACCTAATGTAATATTCATAAAATTAATGATTTCTATTTACAGTATATTTTGCCAAAGATACAAGGTTTTCTATACCATACCCAAAATTTTCAATTATACTTATTGCTGAATTTGATACTTCTAAAGCTCTTTTGGTTGCTTTATCTCTACCTAATATTGTAACGAAATTTGGTGTTTCATTTTTATCATCTTGCTTAACAGGTTTCCCCATGACTGTTTCGTCACCATCTTTATCTAACAAATCATCTGCTATTTGAAAGGCTAAACCTATATTACTTGCATAACTGATAATTTTATCCCGTTGCTTATCATTAACGTTCAATAAAATAGAAGCTACATGAGAGCAAGATGAAATTAATACTCCAGTTTTATGGTTTTGAATCCATTCAATTTCATCTAAGCTTAAGCTACTTTTTTTATTTAAATCCATATCAGCTTGCTGCCCACCTACCATTCCATAAGGGCCTATCGCTTTTGCTAATGCAAAACAGATTTCAGATCTTTGCCTGGAATCTTTAATTAAATTCTGGTCACTTATAATTTGGAAAGCCCAACTTAATAATGCATCTCCAGCTAAAATAGCTGTATGCATGTTATATTTTATGTGATTAGACGGTTTTCCTCTTCTTGTAGAAGAGTTATCCATAGCAGGCAAATCATCATGTATTAATGAATAAGTATGAATAGCTTCGATAGCAGAAGCTACAACAACTAGTTCATCGTACTTTGACTGTGAAATTTCTTTATTATTAGTTAAAGCTAAAAATTTTCCAGATTCTATTACTAAAAAGGCCCTAATTTTTTTTCCACTATTAATTGAAGAGTATCTCATAGCTTCAAAAAGTTTAGAGTTTAGACTATCTCCAATTGGTAAATGTTTATCTAAAAATTGATCTATTACATATGAATTTTTTTTTAATTTATTTATAAAATCAATCATACATATGCGCTCTGTTTAAAAACATATTAGTCAGAGTCAAAAGTGGTTAATTTATCTGGGATTACATCTGAATTATCTGATGATTGAATGGTTTCAACTTTCATTTTAGCTTCGTTAAGTTTTTTTTGACAAAGATCCTTTAACTGAGAACCTCTATCATATGCTGAAATTGCCTGATCAAGTGATATATCCCCTTTATCTAGAGATTCAACAAGTTTTTCTAATTCATTCATCGCTTCTTCAAAAGTCATCGTGTCTATCACGTTGTCATTGCTCATAAACCAAACACCTACGTCAAATTATTTTTATACTTTATCTTTATCTTTATCTTTATCTTTATCTTTATCTTTATCTTTATCTTTATCTTTATCTTTATCTTTATCTTTAAAAACTAACTCCTCATTCAAATTTAATCAATAGATTACTTAATCATATGAAGTGCGTTTATTAACTTTCTTCCTATATTAACCTCAAAAGCTGAATGACCTGCATCCTCAACAATTTCAATTGTTGCCATATCCCAAACCTTACAGAGATATAATGCGTTAAATGGTGGACATATTACGTCGTGTCTACCTTGTATTATAACTGCAGGTATTTTTGATATTTTATGAATATTTGAAATAATGAAGTTATTTTTTATGAAGCAATTATTAATAAAGTAGTGAGTTTCTATTTTTGCAATCGCCAGAGCATTTTCTCCAGATACTGGCCGTTCAACATACTCTAAAGATGAACAAGAATTTTCATACTCTGCCCATACTGATGCTGCCTTAAGGTTTAACGATCTATTATTTATTCTTAGTTGCTGATAAAACCACTCAAGTATTTTGGTTCTATGGGTTAATGGAACATGTGTTATAAATTTTTCATACGCTTCTGGAAAAAACTTTCTAATGTCATATAAAAACCAATTTATCTCATCAATAGTACCTAAAAAAATACCCCTAAGAATGAAACCTAGACATCTTTGTGGAAAATAAATACCGTATAATAAAGCAAGAGTGCTTCCCCAAGAACCTCCAAAAAGATACCAGTTATCTATTTTTAAAAAGACTCTAAGTCTTTCAATGTCTGAAATAAGAGTTTCAGTATTATTATTATCAGTTTCTGCATACGGGATGCTTCTACCAGAACCTCTTTGATCAAAAAAAATTACTCTGAAAATTTTTGGATCAAAAAAAGCTTTATGAGAGTTTGAAAAACCAGCTCCTGGCCCACCATGTAAAAACAAAACAGGCTTCCCGTTAGGGTTTCCATATTGTTCATAATAAATTTTATGACCATTACCAACATCTAGATAACCTTCTTGAAAAGATGGAAGACAGTCAAAAAGAAAGGTAGATTTTTGCTTGATAGTTAACATTAATTAATTAGTTTTAAATAAATACGACTAAGCAGCTTCTTCGGCACTATCATAAATTATTTTTTCTAACTTTATGACTGCGCTATCTTTATCTGTGTCATCAACCGCTGCAAACTCACTAGCTAAACGTTCTAAAGCTGATTGGTACATTTGTCGTTCAGAATAAGACTGCTCCCCTTGGTCATCCTTACGATATAAATCTCTCACCACTTCTGCAATTGAAACAAGGCTTCCAGAATTAATTTTAGTTTCATATTCCTGGGCTCTTCTTGACCACATTGTTTTTTTAACTTTAGCTTTACCCTTTAAAGTGATAATTGCTTCATCCATCTGAACTTTACTTGACAGAGTTCTTAAACCAGATTCGGTTGCTTTGGACAAAGGGACTCTCAATGTCATCCTTTCATGCTCAAAACGAATAACTAGTAATTCTAAATCTGTTTCTTCAATCTTACGTTTTTCTGTTCCTATAATTTTACCAACACCATGACTAGGGTAAACCACAAAATCACCCGGAATAAATGTATTAATTAAGTTTTGATCTTTAGACAATTCAGTACACCTTTAATATAAAAAGGGTCTTATAACATATTTATGCTTAAATAACTAGATTTAAAGAAATTAATGTTTCCTTGAATTTATATTTCTCCAGGATTTTTAGAGCCATATTTCTCAAATTTCCCTTCCTCGTCCGCATATTTTTCTGCATCAGGTAAAGGATCCATCTTCATAGTAATGTTAGGCCAAATTTCTGACATCTCTTTATTATACTCTAGCCACTGATCCGCGCCAGGATCGGTATCAGATTGAATTGCATCAACAGGACATTCAGGTTCACATACTCCACAGTCAATACATTCGTCGGGATGAATAACAATAGTATTTTCACCTATATAAAAACAATCAACTGGACATACTTCCACACAATCGGTATGCCTACAATTAATACATTTATCATTAACTATATAAGTCATTCTTATTACCTAATACTATTTTAGAGTGTTTAAACTACAATAATTTGGATTACAAGTTAGATATTAATTAATGTCAGTTTCTACCCATTAATTTATCTGTCTGACGCCGTTCTAATTTTGTTGGACGCCCTACCCTCTCAACAAACTTAAGATTAACTTTCTTATCAGTTGTAGTTTCTTTTTTTTCTATTGGTGTTAAATCTTCATAATAAAGGATTGATTCTAAAAAAGGACCTCTTCTATTAGGAATATTAATAATTTTTAATATTTTGACTTTATCATTAATTGGTATGGTCAAAACATCGTATATTGAAACTAATTTATGTGGCTTTTGAGTTACTTGTCCTGCTATACGTACTCTGCTTGTAATTATAAATTTTGTTGCTAAATTTCGACTTTTAAATAATCTAATATAAAACAGATAGAGATCTAGCCTTATAGTTTTTTTTTCCTGAATATCTAACGCCATCTACTTTATTTTAATAGATTTTAATATTGCGAATGGCGATAGCGGATCTGCTAACTTATCTTGTTTCTTATTTTTAAAATTATTTTTTAAATTTGTTTTAGAGTTTTGTTTATTTTTTGAAACAAATTTAACTGTTTTATTTAATTTTTTACTTTTACTCTTCGGACGTTCAAAAATGACAATTGGAATTTGATCAACTAAAGTTGACGGTTCCTCTCCACTTTTAACATATCCTAAATCATACAAAATATCTTCCATTTGAATTTTCGTAGATCCTGAAATAGACAACATTGCATCATTTATTTTAAATTTACCAGTTCTTGCTTCTGCTCTGATTAGGGCTGAAAGTCTTTCTGCAATATCAGCCCTTAAAGCTAAATTACCTAGAGGCACAAACCCTAACGCTCTATAGTAATCATGGTTAGCATCAGGGCCAATTACAACACTAACACGACCATCAGGTGGCGGGCCCTGCTCTGGAAAATTATGATTATACACAGACCATAATAATGCACGTAAATTTATAGATGATGGCTTTAAAAAGTTAGGTAAATATATAGTCTCGACACCTAGTCTTAAACCTAGTTTTGCTAAATTTCTTTTATCATTCTCAGAAAGTTTATTTATCGACATTGACAAATTACTTGTTTTTGCAGATCCCATCCCTTCGTAAACTTCATAGGCTATTCCAAGAGCTTTTCCTGATAAATTGTTATCTGATACTATGTAGTCTTTTTTAACAATCTCATCAGTTTCAGTAATAATATTTTTTTCAATATCATTATTATCTAAATTCACTTTCTTATCTATTACTGGTTTTTTAAGATTAATGGCTTCAGATAAAATATCTTTAATATTTTTTTCAACTGCCTCATTAATTCTTAATTCAATCTGTTTTATATGTTCATCCAACAATAATTCAGAATTATTAACACTTATTTTTGGTGAATATAAATTCTCACCTTGAACCAGTATTGCAACTTTATTGTTTTGCCATCGAATAGTTCCATCGCTATTAAATTTAAAAGCCGCATTATCTGAAATCAAAAGTTCTCGAACTCGTCTTTCAATCTCTTTAGGTAAAATTTTTCTCGCTGCCGTTAAGATGGTTGCTGCCTTTTCACCTTCAGATAAATAAGGTATGAAGTCGAAACCATTAAGGGTTCCTACCTCTTCTTCTTCTACAAAGACTTTTCCGTCTAACCTAATTACTGCTTCCAAGTTATGATGCTCTTTCATTGTTTTGTTTAATATTACAATTTTTTTATCTACAAATCTTTGTGTTAACCTATCGTGTAATTCATCAGATAATTTGTCTTCAATAGCTTTGGCTTGAGCCTGCCAATAATCTGCTTCGTCTAACCAATTTTTTCTATTTGTTATAAATGTCCAAGTTCTGATATTAGATATTCTATTTAATAATGTATCAATTTCTCCGTCTACTCTATCATGCCTACTGATTTGTGAACTTATCCAATCATTATCTAATTTGCCTGTTAATAATAATTCAAAAGTTTTTTCTAGCAAGTTAAAATGCATGCTAGATAAGGAATTGCTGAAATCAGGAATTTGACAAATATTCCATAAAAGAGACAAAGTTTCTTTGCTATCGATTTTATTTTTAATGGAATCTTGTTCTGAGAGATGATTTAAACAAATAGCGTCTAAAGCACCAACTTTTTTTCTCATAAAGTTGAAGGGTGGAGGAGCTTCTAAAGATCTAACTAAATTATTTAAAGAATTAAAGTTTAATTCTGTATTTCTCCACCATATATTTCTTAGTGACATAAATGAATGAGTTTCAATTTGTTCAATAGTATCTTCTTCAAAATTTAAGTAATCTTCAACAACTCCAAATGATCCATTGCGGCTGTGACGCCCTGCTCTACCAGCTATCTGGGCAATTTCTGCCGCTGACAAATGTCTAGGGGCATTCCCATCAAACTTTATATCAGAAGCAAAAGCAACATGATCAATATCCATGTTTAAGCCCATTCCTATTGCATCTGTAGCAATCAAATAATCAACTTGTCCACTTTGATAGAGTTCTACTTGGGAATTTCTTGTTCTTGGAGACAAAGCACCCATAACTATTGCAGCACCACCTTTTTTTGTTCTCACAAGCTCGGCAATTCTGTAAACCTCTGGAACTGAAAAAGCAACAACTGCAGACCGAGGCTTTAATCTAGTTATTTTTTTTACCCCTATATAACTTAGAGTAGACAACCTTGGTCTTATTTCTACTTCACAATTAGGTAATATTTTTTGTAACAATGGTCTTATAGTTTCTGCTCCAAGAAAGACCGTTTCTTCTGTCCCCCTGGCATTAAGAATTCTGTCTGTAAAAATAAATCCTCTTTCAGGATCAGCTGCTAATTGAATTTCATCTATTGATACAAAAGAAAAAGATCTTTCCAAAGGCATAGATTCTACTGTACAGCAAAAATATTTGGCGAAAGGTGGAACAATTTTTTCCTCACCTGTCACTAAAGCAACATTTTCTTTACCAACTTGGATTACTGCTTTTTCATAATTTTCTCTAGCCAAAAGCCTCAAGGGAAAACCAATAATACCTGATTTATGAGAAAGCATTCGATCCATTGCATAGTAAGTTTTACCAGTATTAGTTGGCCCTAATAATGCTTTTATAGAGGAGTTTTTATCAATATTTTTAGGAAACATATCAGTAATTTTCTTTTTACTTAAATCGAATAACTTGTTCTATGTTAAAGAGATCAATATCCCGTTTCAATGTTAATATTTTATTATTCAACCTAAAATTATCCCATAAATTTAATATACACTTTTAAAAAAAATCAATAGAATAAAATTTTGTTACAATTACTTTCTGGAGAAAATTATGTCGGCTCAAAAACGCAAAGCTATAATTACAGGTGGCAGCAAAGGCATAGGCAAGGCAATAGCTGAACGCTTTGCTCAAGAAAATATTGATATTTTCCTACTTGCTTCAAACGAAGAAAACCTTGCAAGGACTGCATCTGAACTAAAAAGTAAATATAAAGTTAACATTCAATATCAAGCATCCGATCTTAAAACTAAAGAAGGATGTAATAGTGTAATAAATATTATTGAAAATGAATTTCAAAATTTTGATACATTAATTTTTAGTGCAGGCGCTACAAAGAGTGGTGATTTTCTTAAGCAACCTATTGAAGATTTTGAAGACGGCTTTGCTTTAAAATTTTATAGCGCTGTTAGATTGTCCAAAGCATTTTGGCCAACTCTATCTAAAAATAAAGGATGGGTTGTTTCTATCAATGGAGCAATGAGCCATTCTCCAGATCCATTTTTTATGGTTGGTGGCGCTGTAAATGCCGCGTTTTTAAATTTCTCAAAAGCTTTGTCAAAAAGAGGATTGATTGACGGAGTTAATGTTAATTCAATCAACCCTGGTATGACATCAACAGACCGCTTAATAACAATCATTCAAAGTAATGCAGATCGAGAAGGAATTACGTTTGCTGAAGCAGAGAGAAAAGCCCTAGAAAATATTGGATTAGATAGATTTGGCACTCCTGAAGAAGTTGCTGAATTAACTTATTTTCTCTGTGATCCTAAGATGCGTCATCTTACAGGTACTGAAATAAATCTGGATGGCGGAAAGAAAACAACTATTTAAAATAAGGCAATTTAAAAAATGACTAAAAAAGCAGCTTCCGTTTTTGTTCAAACTCTAAAAAATCATGGTGTTGATAGATTTTTTTGTGTACCTGGAGAATCATATTTGTCAGTAATGGATGAACTACTATATTCCCCTGGTATAGAGGTTGTTACTTGCAGACACGAGGGTGGTGCTGGCTTTATGGCGGTTGCTGACGCAAAATGTACAGGTAAAGCAGGAGTAGCTTTTGTAAGCAGAGGCCCTGGTGCAACCAACGCATCTATTTCAGTCCACTCTGCCCAACAAGGTGGAATACCCATGGTTCTTTTTATTGGTCAAATCAATAGAATTAGTACTGGTAAAATGCATTTACAAGAAATGGATTTTATGAAAACTTTTTCTGATATGGCTAAGCATGTTGAACAAATAAACACTCCAAATGAAATTGCCAATGTAACTGCAAGAGCTTTTCATATAGCCGAAAGTGGTATCCCTGGGCCTGTTGTTATAGCAATACCAACAGATGTACTAGAAACTAAAATTGAAATTAATGACGTAAAACAAATTACAATAAACCCTCCATTAGCTTTTCCTGATAAAGTCAAAGAGGTATCTAATATATTGGCAAGCGCAAAAAAGCCTGTGTTAGTTGTTGGTGGACAAATTCATACATCAAATAATGCTAGAGAACTCGTCAAAACTGTTGCTGACAAATATAGTCTACCGGTTTTATGCACTTATGAACATCAAGATATTCTCTCACACGATCACCCTAGTTATGCAGGAGAATTAGGATTAAGGCCCCCGGAACCAATTAGAAAAAATGCCTTAGAGGCTGATGTTGTATTAGTTGTCGGTCATCGATTTAATGGTGTACCTAATATGGCGTATAAATTTCCAGCCTCGGATCAAGTTTTTATACATGTTTTACCTGATCCAAACTCAATAGGTAAAATCTTTAGAACAGATTTAAGCATAGTTGCTGATAGTGAAAATTTTTTAGAACAATTATCAGAAATTGAAAATAAAAACGTTAATAACAATAGAAAAGAATGGGTTAATCTATGTCATCAACGTTACTTAAAAAATAATGCTACACTTCCACCAAGGAACGCAAATGATGGCCTTGATTTTGCTCATTTAATTGATGGCTTAGGTAAATTAGCGCCAGAAGACTCTATAATAACAAATGATGCTGGAAACTTTACCAGTTGGATGCATCACAGATTTCCGTTTAAATCTTCAATGAAATTAATTGGATCTGAAATTGGAGCTATGGGCATGGGTATTCCAGCAGGAATTGCTGCTGCTCTTAGATTTCCAAATAAACAAGTTTTTTCTCTTGTTGGAGATGGCGGTGCCTTAATGACTGGCTCTGAACTGGCTACTGCCGTAGCTCAAAAAGCAAAAATAAGAGTCATAGTCGCAAATAACCAACATTATGGCACAATCCGTTATCATCAAGAACTACATTTTCCAACAAGAGATCATTATGCAACAAATTTAGTAAACCCTGACTTTGCAAAGTATGGTGAGAGTTTTGGCTTAAAATGTTTTACAATTGAAAAAGTTGAGGACATTATTTCTACAATTAAAAAGGCTATGAAAGTAGACGGCCCATCATTAATAGAGTTTAAAATGAGCTTAGAACTTAATACAAGCACAACTACAATAACCGAACTTCAGATAAATAAATCCTAATTTTTTAAAAGGACTTTATATACTTCAGTATGATCAGGATTTCCCCCAAGTTCTTCTAGTGTCTTTGATAAATAATGTGATACACTTTTTGATAAAGGGTTTTTAGTGGTTAAGTCTTTAATTAAACTATTTGCAATTGAGACATCTTTTACCATTAAATCAAGAGCAAAACCTGAGTTGAATTTTTCTGAAACTACAAATTTATCTAACTTTACCTCTGTAGTGTTATTTTTACCAGTAGCTCCATTAATAATTTTTAAAAAATTTTCTGGCTCAATACCAAAAGACCGTGCAGTTGCTAATGCCTCAAAGCTAGCTATTAAACCAGCGGCAGACACATAATTATTTAATGCCTTAATTGCATGCCCTGAGCCTAATGGCCCTGCAAACTGTACTTTACCCATTACTGATAAAAGGTTTTCAACAATTTTTATATGCTCAAGTTTTCCACCAGCCATTATCATTAAATTACCAGTCTTGGCTCGAGAGACTCCTCCAGAAACCGGCGCATCTAAAAAATTTATACCTTTATCTTGTAAAGTTTTACCTAATTGTTTTGTTTCACGAGGATCACTTGAGGACATATCTATTAGAATTGATTTTGTATTAATATCTAATAACTCATTTATAACTTGTGCAACAATTTTACTATTGGGAAGCATAAAAATTATTACATCCATATTTTTCAAGTCATTTAATGACTGTACTTGACTAACCCCAGTTGATTTTTCAATTTTTGAACCAATGTCATATCCAAAAACATTATAATCTGATTGTCCTAACAATGGAGCCATTACTGAGCCCATAGCACCTAAACCAATAAAGCCTATATTTTCAATTCTCATAATATTTCCTTATTCATATTTAAATTTTAATTATATCTCTAGATTCCAAACTCTCAATTTCAGAAATAGAGTATCCAACACTAAGCAAAATTTCCTTTGTATGTTCTCCAAGATTAGGGGCGTGGAGTGTTTGATTTTCAATGTCATCATTATAACTAGTAGGAATACTTGGATAAAGTAATTCGCCCTCAGTTGGATGATTGTTTGTTTTAAAAAATTTTATTTCTTTCAAATGTTCATCATCAAAAATATCTTCAGGAAAATTAACTTTCATTGCTGGAATATCACTCTTTTTTAAATTAATTATCCAATAGTTAGTATCTTCTTTTTCAAGAGCATCTGAAAGAATTGAATACAATTGATCTATATTTTCATTTCTAGACTTTAAAGACGAAAACCTACTGTCTTGTAAAACATGTTCTTCATTAATTAATTTAAAAAACCTTAAGCCACTGATCATCACTATATGGAAGAACAGCAATATAACCATCTAATGTTTTGTAGGGTCTTCTATTTGGAGAAGATTGTCTTGGATAGATTGGAGGCGCTTTAGGAGGAATAAAATTATAACCATATAAATGCTCCACCAAAGAGAAATCCACCATCGTCTCCATCATAGGCAATTCTAATTCTACTCCTTCTTCATCTTTTCCACGTTGAAATAATGCTGCAACAATTTGCATTCCTAACATTAATCCCGTTACTTTGTCTGCTGTTGCACCTGCAGTGTAACTTGGTTGGCTTGAGTAAGCTTTTTGATAAGCAGCCATTCCACTTACAGCTTGTATGGTATCATCGAAGGCTGGTAATCCTGCATAAGGACCCTTTGAAGAAAACCCTACTGCATTAGCAGTAATAATTTTTGGATTAATTTTTTTGAACTCTGAGTGTGTAAGGCCAATTCTTTTCAACGCGGCTTTTCTGATATTTGAAACGAAAACATCTGCACTTTTTATTAATTTTTTAATAATTAATTGACCATCTTGAGTTTTTAGATCTATACATATACTTTTTTTATTTCTGTTTATATTTAAAAAAACAGCACCCATTCCTTTATTGACACCAGGCCCAATATATCTTGTGTTATCACCTTCTAACGTCTCAATTTTAATTACCTCAGCGCCCATGTCTGCAAGTAATCTAGTACAATACGGCACCATCAAAATAGAAGAAGCATCAATAATTTTTATGCCTTTTAAAGGTCCGTTTTTCATGCCTAAATCCATTTATTCATTATAAGTATTGATAGCTATTACAGAAAATAAAAATTAATAAAATTTTAGTTTAAAAAATCTCATTTAAGTTACAAGATTTTTCTAAAACTATTGTATAAATATAAATAAAAGTAAAATTTATTTGAGTTATCAATGATTAATTTAGAAAATTTAACCATCCAAAGAGGTTCCAGAACTATATTTTCTGATTTTAACTCTGTGATAGAAACTGGTTTAGTGACAATCATAAAAGGAGAAAATGGATCTGGGAAATCGACACTATTAAGGGCATTAGCTGGCTTTACCCCTCTAGAAAATGGTAAAATAAAACTAAATAAGAAAAGTATTCTTTCAAGCACAGAAGAATGGTCTCAAAAATTAATTTTTATTGATACTAAAAACGGCTTATCAACAGATTTAACTATTATAGAAAATCTTAAATTTTGGGTGGCTGTAAAAGGATGGTCAACCAGTGAAGAAAATTTAAGAAAAGCCCTTAAAAGCGTAAATATAGATAAGTATGCTAATTTATTCATATCTCAATGTTCTGAGGGTTTAAAAAAAAGAGCAGCGTTAGCGAGATTGTATTATTCGTTTATCAATCAAATAGATTTTTGGATATTAGACGAACCTACTAATGAATTAGATCAGCAAAGTCGTGTATTATTTCAAAAATTAATTTCTAAGTTTTTAAAACAAAAAGGTACTGTCGTTATAGCCAGTCATGACTTAAATATTTTAGCAAAAAAATATAATATCATAGATTTAACCTTATTAAATAAGCGGAATATAACATGAGACCCTTTCATTCAAGCTGGACTTATATATTTATAGCTCATATGAAAAGAGACTTCTTAACAAACTCTCGTTCTTTAATTGATTTAATTTCTATTATTGGTTTCATGCTTTTAATAATTTTTTTGTTTCCTCTTGGTATTGGTCCAGATAAGGAAAAACTGGGTAATGTATCTAACGCAATTATTTGGATTGGTTTGATTTTAGCAATATTACCTTCTCTAGAAAAAATACTACAGAAAGATTACGAAAGTGGTTGGCTAGATCAAATTGCGACAACAGATGTTCCACTTGAAATAGTTTTATTGTCTAAAAGTATTTCATATTGGTTAATAGTATTAATTCCTACAATCCTCTCATCCCCATTATTTGCAATTTTGTTAAGTATGGAATTGAAGTATTTACCTTGGTTGATTTTAAGTATGTCTATAGGTGGTCTAGGAATTTCTTTAATTGGATTAAATGGATCTGCTTTAATATTAGGAGCGAAGAGAGGAAACATTTTGTTACCAATATTGATTATACCTCTAATGATACCTATTTTAATCTTTGGAGTAGGTATAAATGAAGCTGTTAAAATAGGTGAATCTCCTTTCGGCAACTTGTTTTTATTAATGGCTTTGACTTTAATATATCTAGTAATATCACCATTTATTTCTGCCTTATTAGTAAGAATTGCTATTGGTAGATGACTAAAGTTTACTTAGAAAAAAAATGTGATAAAAACTTGTTAGTGTTATTTAATATAAGAAAGTTCAAAACACATGTTTGATTGGTTGGCAAACCCAAATAGATTTAAAAGAATTACCAACAGGCTCGAACCTTTTTTAATCGTCATTTCTATTATATTAATTACATTAGGATTATATTTTGGACTTTTCGATAGCCCTAAAGATTATCAACAAGGTGATGCCGTTAGGATAATGTATGTTCATGTTCCTTCAGCTTGGCTTGCTTCATTATTATTTCTCAGCTTAGCCATTTCTTGTGTTTTTTATTTGGCTTGGAAACATCCATTGGCAGATATAATTTCAAGTTCTATTGCTCCTATTGGAGCAATGTTTTCACTATTAACTTTAATAACTGGATCATTGTGGGGCAAACCAATGTGGGGAACTTGGTGGGTTTGGGATGCAAGACTTACTTCGATGCTTGTATTATTCTTTTTCTATCTTGGTTATATTTTATTATCAAACGCTTTCGAACGTAAAATTGACGGTTCAAAGTCTGCATCTGTTCTTGCTATTATTGGTGTTATTAATTTACCAATAATAAAATTTTCAGTTGATTGGTGGCATACATTACATCAGCCATCTAGCATATTAAAATTGGATGGCCCTTCTATCGACAATCAAATGCTTCTTCCACTAATTCTCATGATAACTGGGTTTAGTGTATTTTCTTTATATATAATTACGATTAACGTTAAGACAAAGTTAATAGAAAAAAAATGTGAAGCTCTACTTTTAAAATCAAACCTTAGGGAATTTGTATAAATAGGACCGTATATGGAAAATATATCTTGGATTATGGAAGGTTATAATATTTATATATGGCCTAGTTATTTTTTAACACTATCTAGTTTAGCTTATTTATTTTTTCTAGCTTTTTACAAATTAAAAAAAGCAAAAAAGTTACTAGATTATCTAATTAAATCTAACACTTAATTTTAGTAGTTGAGTAAAAATTTAAATCAATGAACCCTAAATACAGACGACTTATAATCATAGTATTTATAACATTAACACTTGGCTTAGCTACTAAGCTTATATTAATGGCATTGGAAGAAAATATTATATATTTCTTCACTCCTAATGAAATTAAAGTCAAATATGAAAACAAACAAGATATAAAAAATAAAATTAGAGTGGGAGGCCTTGTTCTTGAGAACTCTGTAATAAAAAAAGATGGTATTACTAAATTTGATATAACAGATAGAAGTCATCAAATAGAGGTTTTATTTGATGGACCGCTTCCAGATTTATTTAGGGAAGGTCAAGGTATAGTAGTTGAAGGTATGTTTCGAAATAACAAATTAATTGCAAGCGAAGTTCTTGCTAAACATGATGAGAATTACATGCCTCCTGAAGTAGCTGACGCTCTTATTAAAAATGGGGTTTGGCAGGGAGAAAAAAAATGATCCCTGAGATAGGTCATATTTTATTGATACTTACGTTTGTTACTTCAATACTTCAAGTCCTTTTCTGGTGTTTTAATATTAAAAAAAGCGATGATATCACTATAAACGTTCTTGTAAAAAGTACTTTCATTAATTTTGTATTTATACTCTTTTCATTTGGAATTCTCGTTTATAGCTTTATAATTTCTGATTTTTCTTTAGTAATCGTTTCAGATAACTCACACACTCTTAAACCTCTAATTTATAAAATCAGCGGAACGTGGGGTAATCATGAAGGCTCATTAATGTTATGGATATTAATATTATCGTTTTTTACATTTTTAGTTTCTAGAAAAAAACATCAAATATCTTATAAACTTTTGTCTTCAATAATTGGTATACAGACAATAATTTTATGTTTATTTTTGTCATTTATTTTATTTACTTCAAACCCTTTTGAAAGACTTAACGTATTGCCAATAGATGGTAATGGCTTAAACCCCTTACTTCAGGATCCAGGTTTAGCACTACATCCACCACTATTATATTTTGGATATGTTGGTTTATCAGTATCTTTCTCATTTGCAGTTGGAGCATTAATTACTGGAGAAATTAATAAAGAATGGGCACGCCAAATGAGACCTTGGATAACAATTGCTTGGTCTGCTCTTACAATTGGAATAGCACTAGGGAGTTGGTGGGCTTATTATGAATTAGGATGGGGAGGCTGGTGGTTTTGGGACCCTGTAGAAAATGCGTCTTTTATGCCTTGGTTAATTGCAACTGCTTTATTACATTCTGTAAGAATACTAGAAGTTAGGTTTATTTTGATCAACTGGACAATTTTACTGTCAATATTAGGCTTTTCATTTTCTTTATTAGGAACATTCATAGTTAGATCAGGATTGTTGACTTCAGTGCATGCTTTTGCTTCAGATCCGTCAAGGGGACTTTTTATATTAATTATTTTAGCAATTGCAACAGGTGGTCCTTTAATATTATACGCAACTAAAGCCTCGCTATTTAAAGAAAATAAAACTCAGTTTAATATTATAAGTAAAGAAAGCGCTCTTCTAATTAATAACTTATTTCTTACCACAGCTGCAGCAACAGTTTTGATAGGAACATTGTACCCGTTATTTCTTGATGCATTTAATGGAAATAAAATTTCTATTGGTCCTGCATACTATAACGCAACCTTCGCACCTATTATGGCCCCAGTAATTTTATTAATGGCAATAGCTCCGTTCCTAACTTGGGGGATAAAAAAACCAAATAAAATTGCAACAAAACTTATTTTTCTATCTGTAATTACTCTTGTGGGTGGACTAGGACTGTTTATGATTGATGAATCTTCTTTGTTTTCTATAATTTGTGGATCTCTTGCTATTTGGCTTCTTACAGGTGTAATTGTTAATTTAACGTTTCAAATTAAAGCTACAAATTTAAAATTGAACAGTTTTAAAGCTATATTTTTGTATTTTTCAAAAAATAATCTTGGAGTACATATTGCTCATATGGGGGTTGCTGTTTTTTTAGTAGGTGTAACAGGAGAACAATTTTATAAAACTGAATTTAATATTAAAAAAAATATTGGGGATATTATTAATATTGGAAATAAATCATTAATATTTGATAAATTTGAAACTTTATCTGGCCCAAATTATAAATCTGAAACTGCTACATTTACTCTTCTAAAAGATAAAAAAATAATTGACGTATTAAAACCAGAGAAGCGATTCTACCCAATTGAGAAAAGTCAAACGACAGAAGCCGCTATTCTAAGTGATTTATGGGGAGATACGTATTTAGTATTAGGAGATGGTAACAAGGAAACTGGATGGTCAATACGAGTTTATTTCAATCCTCTTATTTCGTGGATTTGGGGAGGGGCGGGTTTCATGGCTCTGGGCGGTTTAGTTTCGATAATACAAAGTAGAAAATCTAGAAAAAAGTTAAAGAATGCTATTTAAATGAAATCTAAAATAATAATTTTTAACATATTACCTCTTACATTATTTGCTTTGATATTGGCAGTATCAGCATTAGTATTGTATGAAGTTAAAAAAAATCCTTCAAATCAAAATTTAATTAATTCTCAACTAATTGGAAAAAAAATACCAACAATAAAAATTAAACGGATAGATTTTTTTCAACAAAAAGGTAAAAATCAAACTTTAAATATTGATAAATATAAAAATAATTTTTTTGCGGTTAACTTTTTTGCTTCTTGGTGTGCTCCATGTAGGGTTGAAGCTCCACTAATTGAAGAGTTATCTAAAATCATTCCCATTGTCGGTATTGCTTATAAAGATAAAGTAAAAAATACTAAGGTATTTTTAGAAGATTACGGTAACCCCTATGACCAGATTGGATTAGACAACTTTGGCAAAATAGCCATAGAATGGGGTGTCTACGGTGTACCAGAAACGTTCATAGTTAATACTGATGGTAAAATAATTTACCGTCATGCTGGACCTCTTTTATATAATGTATTTAAGTCTGAAGTTTTACCTTTAATAAGAAAAAAATAATATAATGTTAAAAAAAATAAATTTATTTATATTTGTATTTTCTTTATTTTTAATCACAGCTCAAAATAATATAAATATAAAAGAAAATAATGTCAGCTCTAATTATGTTATAAATAAAACAAGAGAAATTGGACAGAATATTCGGTGCCTTGTATGCCAAAACCAAAGTATAGACGAGTCGAGTTCTCAAATCGCTCAAGATTTACGAATTTTAATAAAAGAAAAAATTGAGACAGGCTCTACAGATAAAGAAATTTATGAATATTTAAGTGATAGATATGGAGATTATATACTTTTAAACCCTCCATTAAAAACTAATACAATATTATTATGGTTTTTACCTTTTATAATTTTGATATTGGGTCTGTTTTTGGTTATGAAAATTTTAAAAAAAAGTCGTTTTAAATAGAAATAGAATCAATGTTATTTGTTATAATTTTTATCATTACTACTCTTTCAATACTTTATATTTTCCAAAATATAAAACATATAAAATATTTAAAAAGTAAAAGTGTAAAATTGAAATCACCTCAGTTGTTATTTGTTATTGTCTCTCTATTTATATTTTTTTTAAGTTCTAGTATCTACTATAAAATTGGTAATCCATTTATCAATATGGAAGAATTAAATGCCTCTAAACTAAAATTAATCCAAAGTAAAAATAAAAAAAATAGTACGTTTATCAAAGACCTTAAAATGTTCAATGAACTACTTTCAAAGTCTAAAGCCGATCCAAACAACCTAAATGTTCTTTTAAATTTGGCGTCTACTGCATCAAAAATAAATAAAACAGACGTTGAAATATCTAGCTTAAAAAAAATATTATCTATAAAAAGCACACCAAAATTAAAATCTTTGTTGGCTCAAGCGATAGTTAAAAAAGCAGATGGTCAAGTAACATCAAAGGCACAAAACCTAATAAATCAAGCCTTAATTGAAGACCCCTTTGATCCAGGTGCAAAATTTTTAAATGGACTAGCTCAATCTCAAATTGGAAATGAAGAAGAAGCTTTCAAAATATGGGTTGAACTATACAAAACCACTAAAAGCACAGATACATGGAAAAATGATCTTGAGGTAAATATAAGGTCTGCAGCTAAAAATTTAGGCATTAGTAATAAAGTTTTGGAAAACAAATTTAAAACAAACTTAAATTATAAAAGCTCCATCACACAAGATATTTTAAATTCATCTGAAGAAAACCAAACAATAAAGGTAAATCAGATGGTTGATCAACTTGCTGATCGTCTAACAAAGTCTAAACAGGATTTAGATGGATGGTTAAAATTATTTAGATCATACAAAGTTTTAAATAATAGAGAAAAGGCCCTTGATGCAATAAAAGTAGCAATCGAAATAAGTCCTGACAACATAGCTTTAAAACAAATGTTATTAAAAGAATTATTACCCCCCTCTGTCAAACCTAACTTTACATCAGAGATTAAAAACCTTATCGCAGAAATTTTAATTTTAGATACTAGCAATATAGATGCTTTATTTTTTCAAGGTCTTGACGCATTTACTGAAGGGAATAATAAACAAGCAACTGAGTCTTGGAAAAAACTTTTATCTAGACTTCCAATAAACTCACCCATGAAATTAGAGCTTTCAAAAAAGCTCCAATCTATAAAAGGTAAAAATTAATCTTTTTTGATTTGATGTTTTTGCATTATGGGTAAAGATAACAAACCAAAACCAAGAGACAATACTGGTATTCCAAAAGCTTTAAAAGAAACCCACTGATCAGTTGTTAAACTTCTCCATGCAATTTCATTTGCAATAGCCATTATTATAAACATAGCTACCCATAACCATGTCAACTTATTCCATCCTTCTGGAGAAAGGCTAACCGCTGATTTCATAATAGCAGCAAGTGGGTTTCTTCCTAAAATTTTTCCAGAAGCAAGAACGCCCGCTATTATTATTGAAACAATAGTTGGTTTTATTTTAATAAAGAAGTCGTCATCAAAAAAAATTGTTAGGCCACCAAAAAATACAACTGCTACACATCCAGCGGCTGCCATCATTGGAATATTTTTGAACCAATACCATGAAAGAGCAAGCGAAAATAATGTGCTTATTACCAAAACTGTAGTACCTGCCATAATTCCATAAAAATAATTTACCCCAAAAAATAATAACAAGGGTCCCATCTCTAGAATAGATCTATAACCTTCTTTTTTGTTAACTTCTTCCAACTTTAGTCTCCTAAGCTAATTTTAAATTCTTAGTATGTATTACATCTTCTATATTGTCTGTTGCAAGTCTTAAAACGTCTCCATTCTTGGAAAATTTTGTATTTTCACTTAAAACTCTTCTCCACTCTTTAGCACCGGGCAAAGAATTATATAAACCTAACATATGCCTGGTAACTGCATGTACTTGAGATCCATCTTTTTTCATATAATTATCTATATAATCAGCCATTTTCATAGCTATTTCGTATCTTGTTCTTTGTTTTACATCTTTGCCAAAAACGTCAGTGTCTACAGTAGATAATATATAAGGGTTTTTATACGCTTCTCTTCCAATCATAAATCCATCAAGGTTATGCTTAAGAATTATTTTGTTGCCATCTTCGATTGATTGAATGCCACCATTAATTATAATTTTCAAATCTGGTCTTCTTTTTTTTAAAGATCCTACCCTTGGATAATTTAAAGGTGGTATTTCTCTATTTTGTTTTGGGCTTAAGCCGTTTAGTAAGGCCTTTCTAGCATGGATAATAAATAATTTAGTACCTAGTAAAGAAACTTCATCAACAAAATCGTCTAAACCTTTAATTTCATCCATGTCGTCAATACCTATCCTGCATTTAATAGTAACTGGTATTTGACAATTCTCTTGAATGACTTTTACGCACTCGGCAACTAATTTTGGGGTTTCCATTAGACAAGCCCCAAATGAACCATTCTGGACTCTATTGGAAGGACAACCAATATTTAGGTTAATCTCAGAATACCCATTATCTTGTCCATACTTTGCAGCTTTAGATAGTTTGTCAGGGTTATTTCCTCCTAGTTGAAGAACACAAGGTAACTCTTCTTTATTAAAGCTTAGTAGTTTTTCTCTTGGACCAAATAATAAAGCGTCAGCAGAAATCATTTCAGTATAAAGAACAGCATGGCTAGATATAAGTCTATGAAAATATCTACAATGCTGGTCTGTCCAGTCCATCATGGGTGCGACTGAAAATTTATTATCAAAAAGCAAATATATTCTCTCTTCATATTTTAGAGCATTATTATAATATTTAATTGATTAAATAAACATTAATTAAAAAAAAAGCTAAGAAATCATTTTCTTAGCTTTTAAAAATTAAATTTTTATTTATTTATGATATTTCAGATTTATCTAAGGCCTTTGTTAAATCAGCCAATATATCATCTATATGCTCTATTCCTATAGATAATCTCACATAATCCTCAGAAACACCAGTTTTGAACTGTTCTTCTGCTGATAACTGACTATGTGTTGTTGTTGCAGGATGAATTGCCAAACTTCTTGAGTCACCTATGTTTGCTACGTGATAAAATAATTCTAAAGCATCAATAAAGTTTTTCCCTGCCTGAAGCCCTCCAATTAGTTCAAAACCTACTAGCCCACCGTATCCCCCATGGAGATGCTTATCAGCTGATGTTTTAGAGTTGCCACCTTGCAATTCTGGATAAATTACCTTTTTAATTGATTTATGTTTTTCTAGAAAATTTGCAACCTTTGATGCATTATCGCAATGAGCTTTCATCCTTAAACTAAGCGTTTCAAGTCCCTGTAAAATTAAAAAAGCATTAAACGGACTTAAAGCTCCTCCAAGATCACGTAACAAAGTTACTCTTGCTTTAATAATATAAGCTATTGGACCTAAAGGTTTAACTGCATCAACCCACACTGCTCCATTATAAGAAGAATCTGGCGTATTTAATGCAGGTTGCCTATCCTTGCCAGCCCCTTCCCAATCAAAATTACCTCCATCAACAATCATCCCCCCAACAGAGTTACCATGACCACCAATATATTTAGTTAGAGAATATACAACGATAGCAGCTCCGTGTTCTATGGGTTTACAGATTATTGGAGCAGCTGTATTATCTACAATAAGAGGTATTCCATATTTTTTTCCAATGGCACTGACTTCTGATATAGGAAAGACTTTCAACTTTGGATTTGGTAAGGTTTCGGCATAATAAGCTCGCGTTCTATCGTCTGTGGCCTCTTCAAAAGCTGATGGATTTTCTGGATCGACAAACCTTACTTCAATTCCCATATCTTTTAAAGTATTAGCAAAAAGATTCCATGTTCCTCCATACAAATCTGTAGAACTGACAATATTGTCACCAGCTTTAGCAAGGTTCTGAATTGCAAATGCTGAGGCTGTTTGGCCTGAAGAAACGGCTAAAGCAGCAACACCTCCCTCTAATGAAGCAACTCTTTTTTCTAAAATATCATTAGTGGGATTCATAATTCTTGTATAAATATTACCTAATTCTGACAAAGAAAATAAATTAGCTGCCTGATCTGTATTTTTGAATTGATAACTTGTAGTTTGGTGAATTGGAACCGCAACAGACCCTGTTGTTTCATCAGCCCTCCAACCTGCATGCAAAGATAGAGTTTCTGGATGTTTTGAATTTGTCATAAATTACTCCTAAATGAGTAAAATAAAAAAAATATTCTAAATATCAATAAATATTATTAATATTTTTCTATTTATTTTTATATTTTTTATAAATAAAGAAATTTATTCTAAAAAGATAGCTACTCTTAGAAAATAGTACTTTTAATATTTATGAAATAATGCTCAATGGTGATTGTGATGTTTAGTATTATTATTTGATTTTTTTTGGTGAACAGGCATTTCAAGAATAACAGCACCAGCATTTTTAAACTTTAAAGTTACTTTATATTTATTCATAATTTTCAGGGGATTGTTTAATTTCATGAACATAATATGGTAGTTTCCAGGTTTTAAATCTATTTTAGATTTAGCTTTAATAACTATTCCGTTATTAAGATTTTCCATCTTCATAATATCATTTTTAACAACCATATTATGTAATTGAGTTTTCTCTGATATTTCAGAAGTTACTGACACTAAACGTTCATCAAAATTATTCTTATTTTCAATAGTTAAGTAACCTGAAGTTATTTTGTGATTTCCAATTGTTTCTTTAATCCAAAAATTAGAAAGGACAAGACCATTAAATTTTATAGAACTTGCGGCACTTGGAGAAGTTATGAACGTAAAAATTAAAAAAATACTTATTGATTTAAAGCTCATGATGATTTTGTATCCTATTTATTATATAATTATGGTATAAATTTTTATCAATGTAATATCAGATTAAACAACAAGTATTAATAAAATTATGCAATTAGCTAAAAACCCAATCACAAAAACTCTGAATGAAAAACTAAAATATAAAGATTTTAAAAACATTAATAAATTACTTTCAGACGAAGACCGGTTAAATGATTTTCAATTTAATCTTGGTGATCTAAATGTTGATATTACCAGACAATCATTAGACAAAGAAATCAAAGATGACCTGATAAAACTTGCTAAAAAATCTAATATAAAAGAAAAAATAAAGGCAATGGCCTCAGGTTCAAAAATAAATTTTTCAGAAAATAGATCTGTAGACCATTTGAACCTTCGAAAAGTTGAAAGGTTTAATACACAAGAATGGGAAAAGCTAGTTACGTTTACAAATAGTATTTTAACCTCAAAAAAATTTGAATACATTGTTAATGTTGGTGTTGGCGGATCAGACTTGGGTCCAATGATGATTAATCAAGCATTAAAAGATTTTCATCAAGGCCCTGAAATTTTTTATGTTTCGAATATTGATCCAACAAATATGAGCGATGTTCTAGAAAAATGTAATCCTTTAAAAACTCTGTTTATAATAACATCTAAGAGTTTTGGTACTTTAGAAACATTAGAAAACGCTAAAGTCGCTAAAAATTGGCTGTCCGTGGCAAACAAATCAATAAATGATTCAATGGTAGCAATAACATCCTCTATTGATAAAGCAATTAAATGGGGCTTTAACAATCAAAATATATTCTATTTTTCTGAAAATATTGGAGGAAGATATTCTTTATGGTCATCAGTAGCTATGCCAATCATGTTAAGCATTGGAGAGAATAATTTTAAAGATTTTTTATATGGCGCTAGAATGATGGATGAACACTTCATTAATGAAGATGTAGAAAACAATATTCCGATTATTTTAGCCTTATTAAGGATTTGGAATCGAAATTTTCTTAACCGCAACAGTCATTGTATTGTTCCATACAGCAACAGACTTGCAAAACTACCTTCGTGGGCTCAACAATTAGAGATGGAAAGTAATGGAAAAGGGGTTGATATTGAAGGTGAAGAATTAATAATGAACGCAAGTCCTCTAATTTGGGGTGAGGTTGGAACTACTGCTCAGCATAGTTTTTTTCAATTTCTTCATCAGGGTTTAGAAATCATACCCCTAGATATTTTACTCCCACTTCAAAACTCAAGTAAACAAACGACCAAAGAAAAAATTAAAAACCACAAGTATTTAATAACAAATGCATTAGCTCAAGCTGACTCTCTAGCTAAAGGAAGCGTCAACCTAATCAACAAAAACAAAAACTTTCTCGGTGGACGACCTTCAACAATTATTAGTTGGCAAAAAAACAATCCTTTTTCAATTGGCAAACTAATAGCTCTTTACGAAAATATAACAATCGCGTCAGGTTTTATATGGAATATAAATAGCTTTGATCAATGGGGCGTAGAACTTGGGAAAAAACTAGCATTAAAAATTGAAAACAACAAAGAAGATGAAGAACTTACTCCAGCTTCAAAATTTTTATTGAAACAATATTGATATTAACATTTTTGTTGATGTGATTATTAAGAAAATACCAAAGATAATTTTTAACATTCTCTGATTTATAAGATGAGCAATTTTTACACCCTAGTGGCGCAAAAAAGACAGTTAAGGGAAACATTATTAAAAATGCTATTAAATTTACGTAACCTATACTCATTGGAGGTCTATTAGGTACATCGAAACCCGAGAAGGCTAAACCGAAAGTGGCTGGGATAGATATAAACAAACCTAGCGCAGCAGCTGTCCCAATAGCCCTATGTATTGGAATAGACAACGAAACTAAAGAAGGAACCCCTATAGTTCCTGCTCCAACACCCATTAAAGATGACATAAATCCAATAATAAAAGATATGAACGTATTAATAATTCTTGATTTAGGCAGTCTATTACTCAATTTCAAAGGATTTTTTATGAACATGTTTAAAGCAACAATAAAAGCAATAAATGCAAACACATATTTGAGTTCATTTGCACTAAAAAATTTTCCTGAAAACCCTCCTAAAAGAGCTCCTAAAAATATTCCAAATCCCCATTTTTTTAATACGTCAATATCTATTGATCCTCTTTTATAGTGTGCTTTGGCTGAAGCAATCGAAGTGGGAATAATTGTGACTAAAGATGAACCAATGGCCATATGCATTAATATTTCATCAGGAAAATTTAAAGAAGTAAATATCCAAAATAAAATAGGAACGATTACAATTCCACCACCTACACCAAATAAGCCTGCAATTAATCCTGCTACAATACCAGTGCTGATTAGACCCGCCAAGTAAATAAGCAATTCTGATAAAAGCATATCATTAAACATATCAAAATCTCTAAAAATTAATAAGCAATAGGACTGTATAGCCTCTTTTCTTTTTAAGTCTATTTAATAAATATTTTTAATATAATTTAATTTGCACTTTAAATATTTTAGTTGTTAAATTTAATTTTAAATTGAAATGTTGGGCTTTTTTAAAATGAAGAAAACTTTACGTGACTTAATAAATAATAATAAAGATGACGATATTGCTATTACTTCAGATGACAATCAACCTATAAAATTTTCAGAATTAAAAAAACACGTTTATAATATTTCTAGTCAATTATCAGGAAATGGAATTCTTAAAACAGATAGAGCAGCAATAGTTTTACCTAATGGTCCAGAAATGGCAACTGCCTTTTTAGCTGTTTCAAGTTATATGTCTGCTGCTCCGTTAAATCCTTCTTACAAACTTAGTGAATATGAGTTCTATTTAGAAGATCTAAAACCTAAAATTGTTATAGTAGAAAAAGATAGCTCTAATCCAGTTGTTGCAGCAGCAAATAAATTGGGAATAGAAATATGTGAAATTAAAAGGAACGAAACAGCACCAGCTGGAATTTTTAATTTATATAATTCTACAAACAGTTTTGAAATATCAGAAGACGACGACGAAGCATTGGTTCTTCATACATCAGGAACAACATCTAGGCCAAAAGTTGTTCCTCTTACAAATAAAAATATATATTCATCGGCAGTGAATATAGCAGAAACATTAAATTTAACTTCTAGCGACCATTGTTATAATATTATGCCTCTTTTTCATATTCATGGTCTTATAGCAATTTTAAGTTCATCAATTTACGCTGGTGCATCTGTTTATACTAGCGTTGGATTTAATGCTCTGAGTTTTTTAGACAAAGCTAAAAAAGAAAATATATCTTGGTACTCTGGTGTTCCTACAATGCATCAAGGAATATTAATGCGTGCCAAAAAAAATATGGAACAGGCTAAGAATCTATCACTTAGATTTATAAGGTCTTCGTCAGCTTCTCTTCCACCTGCTGTTTTTGAAGAACTTATAGATGTTTTTAAAGCACCTGTAATTGAGGCTTATGGTATGACAGAGGCAACTCATCAAATGACATCAAACCCTATTCCTCCTGAAATTCAAAAAGCTGGTTTCGTAGGCAAACCTGCTGGCCCTGACGTTTGTATAATGGACATAGATGGAAACAAACTCGAATTTGGTTCAGAAGGAGAAGTCTGCATACGCGGAGATAATGTAATGCATGGTTATGAAAATAATGAAGAAGCTAATAAGTCATCATTCACCAATGGTTGGTTTCGAACTGGAGATCAAGGTTTTTTTGATAAAGACGGCTATTTAAAAATCTCTGGTCGGCTAAAAGAAATCATTAATCGTGGTGGAGAAAAAGTATCACCACTAGAAATTGACAATATTCTCATGGAACATGACGCTATTGAACAAGTAGTAACTTTTGGAGTTAAAGATAAGTTGCTTGGTGAAGCTATAGGTGTCGCATTAGTTCTAAAAAATGGCTTTCAATGCACAGAAAAAGAATTAAAAGAATATGCGCGTCAACACCTTGCCGATTTCAAAATCCCAAAATATATTTGCTTTTTAGATGAAATACCAAAAGGAGCTACTGGTAAGTTACAGCGGATTGGATTGGCTGACAAACTAGGTTTAGAATAGGGATTTAAAATGATTAATATATGTGTTTATGGTGCAGGAGCTATTGGAGGATATCTTGGCTGTTGTCTAAGCAAAGCAGGCGCCAATGTTTCTTTGATTGCAAGAGGACCTCATAAAGAGGCCATTGAAAAAAATGGACTAACTTTGATCTCCAAAACTGGTTCTGAAACATTTCACTTAAAAGTGACTGATAACCCAGGTGAATTATCCACACAAGATTATATAATAATTGCTGTTAAAGCACATGCGATAACCGGTATTGTCAAAAATTTAAAACCCCTTTTAAAGGAAAAAACAGCAGTTATATCCGCAGTCAATGGTATTCCTTGGTGGTATTTTTACAAAGCTAATTCAGGCACAAACTTAGAAAATACTCATATAGACTCAGTTGATCCAAATGGTCTTATCTGGGATACAATTAACCCTAAACGTGCCATAGGTTGTGTAGTTTATCCAGCTTGTGAGATTGAAAAACCAGGTGTTATAAAACATATTGAAGGCAATAGATTTAGTCTTGGTGAACCTAGCGAAGTAAATTCTGAAAGATTAAAAACCTTATCTGGCTTACTTATCAGTGGAGGACTAAAAGCACCTCAAAAAAAACAGTTAAGAGACGAAATTTGGATTAAGTTATGGGGAAATTGCTCTTTCAATCCATTAAGTGCCATAACTGGTGCAAGTTTAGACATTTTAGGAGCTGACCCAAGCTCAAGACTTTTAATTCAAAATTTAATGGAAGAATGCCAAAAAGTAGGAGAGGCAGTTGGAGCAAAGTTTAATATATCAATTGAAAATAGAATCAACGGAGCATCTTCTATTATTGGCCATAAGCCTTCTACACGACAAGACATTGAGTTAAAAAGGCCTCTTGAAATTGATCCTATAATGAGTGCTATAATTGAGATTGGAACTAAACTTGATATTCCTACACCTATGTTAAAACATGTTAATGGTATACTAAAATTGAAAGCTGATTATTTAGGATTATATAACCGAAACGAACTTATAGATAGACTAACCGTCTAAATTATGAAAAGGATTAAAACCATTTTTATCTTCAATTTCTACGACCCAACAATCCCTATCAATTGAAATTTCTTTAGTAAGCCTTAAGTCAATATCTGCTCCTTTTATTTTTTTATTTGGGTATAAATCTTCAAATCGAATTAAATCCTTGTTTTTATCAAAATCATATACAAGATTTCTTGAATAAAGTTTGGCATATCCATCTAAAGTATCAATTTTAACAAATATTGCCCCTGCATCACTGTCTCCTCTCTTAATAATATAAGCACTAGAAAAATTTCGTTCCGCAGCTCGAATACCAGCGTTGATTATAATTTCTGATTTTAATTCATTCATTTTTTAAATTAGGTTAAAAATCTGAACATCTTCCAGATTTCTCCCAATCGCCATACCTGGTCGGCTCAGGACCCTTAGGTCCTCCTCGTTCTTTAAAAAGGATTTCTTTACTTTTAATAGTTTCAGGGTCTTTTAAAGATTCATCATTTGAATGTTTTTTCTCTTTTTGTGCGTTTATTTTTGAAATTTCTTTATCCATATGTATATACTTTCTAATTATCAACTAACTAAATTATACTTGATATAATATACTTATTCAAACAAATATAAGGCAGCAATTTTGGCTAAAGCTAAGTTTAATCATGTTGAAATAAAACCAATTAAAAACTCAAGATTAATTGCATTAGAAATATGGATTTTAATTTTTTACAAATATAAAAAACTAGATGACATTATTAATAATTCTTATGATTTTAATAGATTGGATAAACGAGACAGATCTTTTGTTTATCTAATCTTAAACACATCAATGCGAAGACATAAACAAATACAATTTATTTATAATAAATATTCAAAGTTTGGGATTAAGAAGAGAAACAGATATTTAAACGGCATTCTTACTATTGCTACTACCCAATTAATATGGCTTAAAATAGCTCCATACGCAGTATTAAATGACGCCGTCAACCAAGCTAGAAAATTCGGCGGAGAAACCCAATCCAAACTAGTAAATGGACTTTTAAGGAACATGCTTAATAACGAAGAGCAATGGTTTAAGCTTATACCTAACGAAAAATATAATTTACCTGATTGGCTTTTTAAGAGTTGGGTGTCATCATATGGTGAAAAAAATGTTGAAGAAATAATTAATATAGCAATGACCCCTCCTCCAATTGATATTGTAATATCAAATAGAATGACTGCAACCGACAAACAAAAATTTAAATTACAACTTCTAGGAGAAGAAATTTTTCCAAACGTTTTAAGATGTAATCTTAATGGACCTGTAGAAAGTTTACCTGGGTACTCAGACGGAAAATGGTGGGTACAAGATGCAGCATCTCAAATTCCATGTAACTTATTATTGTTAAAATTAAAATATTATTTTATGAACAAGCTAAATTCCTTAAGGGTTTTAGACCTATGTTGTGCTCCTGGAGGTAAAACTGCTCAGCTTTTAGATAACAAATTAAATGTAACATCAATTGAAAGAAGTAGATCTCGTTCCAAAATTTTTATTGATAATATGAAACGTTTAAAATTTAATCCAGAATCTTATAATTGTTAACGCTGAAAATTATACTCCAAAACTTAAACCTGATGTTATTTTAATTGATGCTCCCTGTTCAGCCACAGGAACCATTAGAAAAAATCCTGATATTTTTTTAAAACCTGCGCCTTATAACCTTGATGATTTAATTTCAATTCAAGACAATATTTTAAAGAATGCAGCTAATATATTAAATAATAATGGAATGATTATGTATATAACCTGCTCTCTTCAAAAAATCGAAGGTGAACGCCGGATAGAAAAATTTTTATTAGAGCAAAATAAATTTTCAATTATTCCGTTCACTACTAATGATTACCCTATGTTAGAAAATTGCGTTACAAAAGAGGGCTTTATCAGAATTCTACCAAATAGTTTAAATTTTAAATCGAATAATGTCACGAACGGTTCTGATGGTTTTTTTGTCTCATTACTTAGAATGGATAAATAAGTTGATGTTTAATAGCTTAAACTTGATTACTAATAATTATTTCTTAAAACAAAAACTAAAAGTACCAGAATTTCAATCCCCAATTAGAAAATTAACTGATAGTTGGCAAGGAAATATAGAAAGTGGACAAAAAATAATAAATAGAAAATTAACTCCTAAAGTATCATTAGACTTTAATAAATTTGAATTTTTAAGGGATCTGAAATCCGAAGGTAGCGTCCAAGCAAGGACGATGTCTCGATCTTTAGTAGAAAACTGGATAGATGAAAATTATAATTTATTATCTAAAGAGTTTAGATGCTGAGGCTATGGTTTCAAGAATAACTTCTTGGAGCTTTAACTATTCATGGTTTGCTGAAAGTGGCAAACTGGATTTTCAAAAGAAACTCCTAAACTCAATTGCTTTGCAAACGAAATATCTTGAGTTAAAATTAATAGATTCCAAAGAGCATCTTGAAAAAATTATAATAATAAAAGGTATGATTGTTGGTCAATCGATTTTATACCCAGAAATAATAAACATTAAAGATTTGTTAGATTTATTAGATGATGAAATTCAATTTCTGATTAACCCTGATGGAGGTCATAAAACTAGAAGCCCTGTACTGCAAATAGAACTGTTGAGACATTTAATTGAAATAAGATCTGTAGTAGCAATTTTAAAAAATGTAGATGCAGAAAATCTACACAAACAAACTATTAAAATGGGAGAGTTTTGCCGAAGTATTCAAATGCCAAATGGTTGTTTCTCATGGTTTCATGGGGGATCATTAGTTTCAAAAAATATTATAAAACAGACTTTAGAGAGAGTCGGTTACAAGAATAAAACTTTTAGTATAGCGGAGGACACAGGGTTTTGCAGGATGTCAAACGTAAATTCAGTAATATTAGTGGATATAGGGTCAAAAAAAAATACTAGTAATGATTCAAAAGCAAGTTTATTTGCTTTCGAATTTTTTTATCAAAAACAAAAAATAATTTCTAATTTAGGAGAGTTAGTTAATTCAAATTTAAGATATGCAAAAAACTCTTTAGCTTCATCCGCAGCTCACTCAACGTTAAATATTGATGATCGCAATAATATTGATCTTACTGGCCATCGAAAAACAAAAGTATTTAATATAAAATACGGAACAACTAAAGATGGAAACTTATTAGACGTAACGCACTCTGGATACGAATTGATGTATGGAGTTTTTCATAGAAGGCAAATATATGTTGGTAAAAAAACATTAGAAATAAAGGGAAGAGACGAAATAATCAATGTCGATAACATTGGTTCTACTCCCAAAAGTGCTAATATACGCTTTCATGTTTATCCTGACATTGATCTAATAAAAACCAGAGACGGTTCGATATTATTAAATCATAAAAAGGGTTTTGTATGGAAATTATATGCTGGCAATCAAAATCTTATTACTCAAGATTCTGTTATGTTTACTCCAAAAGGTTTGGTACAATGCAAACAAATAATCATTAATTTAAATCTTGAAAAAATTAGAGCTTATAAAACAATTTCATGTGATTGGTTATTGACATTACAAAAATAAATTTTAGTTGACTTTCATAACTAAAAGAAACTATCTCACACATAACTTACTTAAATCATAGACTGGTAAAAAATATGAATGAAACATTTGAAAATAAAACTTTTGTTAATGACACTAAAATAAAAAGAGCTCTTATATCCGTTACCGACAAAAATGGGATTGATATACTCGCAAGAGAGTTAATTAGTCACAACATAGAAATTTTATCTACAGGAGGAACCGCAAAATTTCTCGAAGAAAATGGAATATTAGTAAAGGATGTTTCAGAAGAAACTGGTTTTCCAGAAATACTAAATGGAAGAGTAAAAACGTTACACCCTAATATCCATGGTGGAATTCTTGGAAGAAGGAATGATGCCAATCATATAAAAAAGATGCAGGAACATAATATTATTGGAATTGATCTATTAATTATTAATTTATATAAGTTCACAGAAACTATTAAAAAAACTCATGACAGATCTAAAATCATAGAAAATATTGATATCGGTGGACCAGCAATGATAAGGGCTGGGGCCAAAAACCATGAATTTGTTTCTGTCATAACTGACACTAATGATTATACAGAATTAACAAATCAGTTAAAACATAATGGATCTACTACATACAATTTCAGAAAATATCTTGCTGGGAAAGCCTTTAAATTAACTAATCAATATGATTTAGAAATTTCTAATTGGTTTAGTGGGTATAAAGAATATACTCCCCAACTTCCTGAAACAATATCTATAGAATTACAAAAAAGTTTATCAATGAGATATGGTGAAAACCCCCACCAGCATGCAGCATTCTATAAAACTGCTGACATAAGAATAGGAGCTGCTCAGTCACAAAAATTACATGGAAAAGAACTGTCATATAATAATATAAACGATACTGACGCTGCTTTTGAACTTATAAGTGAATTTGAGCTACCAGCTGTTGCAATTATAAAACATGCAAACCCATGTGGAGTTTCTGAAAATTTAGATATAAACTTAGCATGGGAAAATGCTCTTCAAACTGACCCTATAAGTGCATTTGGTGGAATTGTAGCTATAAATAGAGAACTAAAAGCTGATTTGGCCAAAAAGATGAAATCACTATTTCTAGAAGTTATTATTGCACCAACTGTTACCGATGAAGCTCTAGATATTTTTGCAGATAAACCAAATATAAGAATATTAAAGACTGGTAAAATACCAAACCCGATGGATAATGGCTTTAGTATGAAATCTATATCCGGTGGTATGCTTGTTCAAACTAGAGACAATCATATTCTTAAAAAAGAAGACTTAAAAGTTGTTACTAAAAAGTCACCTAATGAAGATCAAATAAATGATCTTCTTTTTGCTTGGAAAGTAGCAAAACATACAAAATCAAATGCAATAATCTATGCAAAGAATTTGCAAACCGCTGGCATTGGTGCCGGACAAATGAGTAGAATTGATTCTACAAACATTGCTAATGAAAAAGCAAAAAAATCGGCAACTATAGCTAATTTAAATGAGCCATTAACAATAGGAAGTGTTGTAGCCAGTGATGCCTTTTTTCCTTTCCCAGATGGTTTAATTGCAGCAGCTGACGCTGGTGTTACAGCTGTAATTCAACCAGGAGGATCAATCAAAGATAAAGATGTAATTGCTGCTGCAGATGAGAGAGGCCTTGTAATGGTTTTCACTTCTATTCGACACTTTAAGCATTGATTAATAAATTTTATCTTCAAAAGCTATCAATATTTTGTTTATCAAACTTGGTATTGCTAATTGATTAAGATCTTTTTTCTTAACAAACCTGTATTCTTTATTTATCAATAAATTTTTAGTATTTTCTTGTTAATTCTAAAAAAAACTACTGTACAATCTAATTTAAAATGAGTGAAAACATGGTTAATCTTTGTTTCCAATATTTCCCAATTAAGATTGAACAAGGCTAAATCTTTTGAAATTATTTTGGGAGAAGTTTTTAAGTTTTCTTTTTCTCCATTCCAACCAACAGAGGGTAAAACATCCATATTAGCAAATAATCGTTCGTTTTTATTAGTTCTAAATAAAACAGATCCTTCATTATCAATTAATAAATAAAACATTCCATATCTTTGCTCTTTACTTTTTTTTGGTAATCTTTTTGGATATAGGCCAGCCTCAGATCTACCTCCTAATTTACATGCAAAAATAACTGGACAACTTTTACATCTTGGAGCCCTAGGGATGCATACCAGAGACCCTAAATCCATGAGAGATTGAGCATAATCTCCATTCCTTTTGCAAGGCAAATATTTATTAGACAAAGTTCTAATTTTTTTTTTAGAATGTTCTAAAGGTTCTTCTATTTTATATAACCTTGAAAAAACCCTTTCTATGTTTCCATCTACAACATTTTCTTTTTTGTCAAATGCAATTGCCATAATTGCAGTAGCAGTATATTCACCCACACCTGGAAATGACAGTAAAACTTCTTTATTATTGGGGATTAATCCATTGTATTTTGTAGATATAAGTTTTGCTGTCTCATGCAAATTTTTTGCTCTTCTATAATAACCTAAACCAGCCCATAAAGATGCTATTTCATTAAAATCAGCTTTAGCAAGTTGATTTATCGTTGGCCATTTCTTAACAAATCTAAGGAAATATGGAATAACTGTTACAACTACAGTTTGTTGTAACATGATTTCTGACAATAAAACAAAATATGGGTTTGATATTTCGCCTGGAGCTGCTCTCCAGGGCAAAATTCTCCTTCTAATATCATACCAATCTAATAACTTATTAGAAAACTGTTTATATTTATCTTCATTTTTCTCAGCCATAATTGTATGTATATATGATATAAATTATTAAAAAAATTAATTAATCACTTTATGATTTAAAAAATGAAACCACTAGTAAAAATTACTGAAAATATTGTTGATAAGAGCGTAAGTAGACTGGGAGCTATTCAAACTCACATTTTTTTAAATTGGAAAAATATAGCTGGGCAGTATGCTGATGTAACATTTCCAGATAAAATTAAATTTGATAAAAATAAAAAAAGTGATGGTCAAATAATTATAAAAGTACAAAACGGTTTTGGCCCAGAAATACAACATGCAATTCCGTTTTTTTTAAACCAAATTAATTCTCGCTTCGGGTTTAAAGCAATTATGAAAATCAAAATTGTACAAACAGATTTAGGTTACACTCATATTAATGATGATAATGATCAAATGTTAAAGAAAACTTTAATTGATAAAAATAATTTCGTTTCAAACACCCTACCTGACGGAGAACTTAAATTAGCAATGCAAAAATTTGAAATGTCATGGAAACTAAAAAATAATGGTTCTGAATAAAACTCTTATATTAATGTATTGTATTTAGTGTATAAAGTTTAGAAATTTAAATTTATCAGAAAGGCTTGTATTGTGAATAAAATGGTTGTGGTCAAAAGAAGAGAATTATTATTGGGTGCTCTTGCTTTAAGCACTTTTCCAAAAGTCGCCCTATCTGATCAATCCACCACCAAACATATGATGCGATCACAATTATTAGGTTCAAATGAAGCACCAATTAAAATTAAAGAGTTCTTTTCATTAACTTGTGGGCACTGTGCTAATTTTCATAAAAACACTTTGCCTAAACTTAAGGATAAATATATTGATAAAGGACAAATTCAATTAGAATTAATAGATTACCCACTAGATAAATTAGCAGTTATTGCAGCAGCCCTTGCAAGGTCGTTGCCGACTAGCGAAGGTTATATCAAAGCTATAGACATTCTATTAGAAAAACAAAAGCAGTGGGCTTATTCAAAAAAACCTCTTGAAGAGTTGTATTCCATAGCTAAATTATTTGGAGTTTCTTCAAAAAAATTTGATGAAATAACCAAAAACATACCTCTTATGCAAGAAATCGTTGATAGAATGGAAAAGGAATCTAAAAATTTTAATATAGAATCTACTCCAACATTTATCATCAACAATGAACACAAAATTTCTGGAGCACTATCATTCAAGGAATTTGAAACCAAACTTCTAAAATTAGTAAAAGCAAAGAATTCATAAAACAAAGGAATAAATAATGAAGTTCCAATCTGTTAGAATTTCTGGATTTAAATCATTTTTAGAACCTACTGAAATTCAAATGAATAGGGGTTTAACTGGGGTAGTAGGACCTAATGGCTGTGGTAAGTCAAATATAGTAGAAGCTATCAAATGGATTATGGGTGAAAACTCTGCACGACAAATGCGTGGAGATGGAATGGATGATGTTATTTTTTCTGGAACAGATGAAAGGCCCTCAAGAAATTTTGCAGAAGTTAGTATCAAATTAGATAACTCTGAAAAAAAAGCTCCCGCAATTTTCAATCATTATGACGAAATTGAAATAACTCGTAAGATAGAACGTGAAAAGGGTTCAGTTTATAGAGTTAACGGCAAACAAGTCAGAGCTAGAGATATACAACTAATCTTTGCTGACAATGGAACAGGTGCTCGCTCTTCTGGGATAGTTGGCCAAGGGAGAATTGCACAGATTATAGATTCCAATCCAGAAGATAGGAGAGTAATACTAGAAGAAGCTGCAAATATTAAAGGTTTACATAGTAGACGACATGAAGCTGAACTTAAGTTAAAAGGAGCAAGTGATAATTTAGATAGATTATCTGATATAGAACAAACATATAAAGAACAGTTAATAGAATTAGAAAAGCAAGGCAGGAAAGCTGCTAGGTACAGGTCCGTTGGTGAAAGAATAAGAAAAGCCGAGGCAACTTTATTTTTTAATCTAATGAATAACGCCAAAAAAGAAGCCAATGATTTGGACATTCAATTAAAAAACGCTAATGAAAACGTAAGTCAAGGGCAAATCAAGGTTGCTGAACACACTAAATCCCAGTTACACTTGGCTAATAAAACTCCAGATCTAAAAAAGGATGAGGCAGAAAAAGCTGCAATTTTACAGACTTTAAATATTACAAAAATAAAATTAGATGAAGAAAAATCTTCTGCACAAAACGCTCTACAAAATATTATAAATCAGATCAATTTAATAAATAATGATATTGTACGCGAGAGTGAAATAAAAGAAGATGCAAAAAAATCACTTTCAACCCTATTAACAGAAGAAAAAAACTTAAGAGAAGATACTGAAAACTTTTCAACAAAAATTACCAAAGCAACAGATTTGGTTAAAAAGCTTAGAAGCATATCTGATGCAGCCAATGATAAGTTGTCTACTATTACATCTGAAATATATTCAATAAAGTCTGATAAATCAGATTTAGAAAAGCGTATAAAAAATTTAAAACAGAAAATTGAGGTTACACAAAATCAATTAGCTAACTTTAACATAGAAGATGACAAGAATAGATTTAAATTAGATAAAGAAAAAATCATTAATCTCAAGAAACTTATTCAAGAAAATAATCAATTAAATGATGGGTATAAAGTTGAATTAGAAAAATTAGAAAAGTTAGAAACTAGATTAGTAGAAGAAAAAAATACAGCGGTTTTTGAGTTTAACAAAGTCAATTTAGAGTTTGATTCACTTTCAACATTATTAGGTCGTGACACCCTAAATAGTAATACCTTAGAGAAAACTATTGGTAATATTAATAATCTTGAGGAAGCTATAGGTTCAGTATTAGGAGAAACTCTACTTGCTCCAATTTTATCTGATGATCAATCCACAGAAAATGCTACTTACTGGAGAGATGATTTTAAAACTATATCAACAGCCTCATTACCAGAAAGCGTTATACCTATAGTTACTAAAATTACGAAATCTTCTATATTAGATACTGCTTTGAAAGGAGTGGGAATTGTTGATAATAAAGAAATTGCTTTTAAACTTCAAAAAGAATTAACTTTTGGTCAAGCTTTAACTACCCCGAGTGGAGGACTATGGCGATGGGATGGTTTTGTTCAACCTCAAGGAGTTCAAAACAGTTATTCTGAGAGATTACAACAAATAGCACGATTAAGGTTACTGCAGAATAAGCTCCCTTCTTTGGAAGAGAACCAATCTTTATCTGAAAAAAGATTAGAAGAATGCTTTAAAAATATTAAAAAATATAAAGATGACCTAGCTAACTTACAAGTTAAGTTATCTAACTTAATATCAGAATCAAACGAACTAGAGTTACAAAACACTAAAGTTGAATCAAAATTACTTTCATCTGAAGCATTAATAAAAGAACTTAAAAATACGGAGCGAATGTCGTTGGAAGAATTAAGTGAACTTGAAAAAGAATTCAATAACTCCCTTAATTTACCTTCCTTACTTGCTGAAGAACTCAAAGTAAGAAACAATACAGACCAAAGCCGGAATGAATTAACTGATGCAATGGCTGCTGAACAACAAATTAAGAGTGAAGAAAGTTTCAAATCAAGAAATTTAATACAACTTGGACATCAAAAAGAAAATTGGAAAGTAAGAGAAGAAGAGGCAAAAACAAGGTTAATTTCTCTTGAAGAAAGACTTAAGCTTCTCAGAATGAGAAAAATAGATTGTCAACACTTCCTGAGAGTTTTGAAAAAAAAGAAGCAGAGTTAAATATTAAAATTGAAGATGCTATATAAAACAGAAATACAGCTACTGACCAATTAGTAAAAATGAAACAAGTTTGAATGATGCTGACAAACTATTAAGAGAAGCTGAAAAAGCAGTTTCTACTCTCAGAGAAGAAATGATAAAAATTGAGGCTTTACTTAATCTTTCAAAAGCAAAAATTCAAAATATTGAGGATCGAGTCTTCGAAAAATTAAGAGATAAAATCAGACAGAATTAGATAAATTTATAAATACTAAAGAAGAAGATCAACCTATTAAATCTATAGAAATTTTAGAAAAAACCCTGCAGCGCCTTCTTAACGAGAGAGAAACGCTTGGTGCTGTCAATCTCAGAGCTGAAGATGAAATGAATGAAATGCTAAATAAAATTGAAGTTATGTCCAAGGAAAGAGTTGATCTAGAGCAAGCTATTGCAAAGCTAAGAAGTGGTATTTTTGAACTTAATAAAGAAGGAAGACAGCGATTGAAAGAAAGTTTTGAAGAAGTTAATGAAAATTTTAAACAACTTTTTCAAAAATTATTTGGTGGTGGCAATGCTGAGTTAAGGTTAGTTGGAAATGAAGATCCTCTTCAAGCTGGCCTTGAAGTTTTAGCCAGTCCACCAGGAAAAAAGATGCAACTTCTTTCTTTATTATCCGGTGGTGAACAAGCTTTGACTGCAATTTCATTAATCTTTTCAGTTTTTTTGTGTAACCCAGCTCCAATTTGTATTTTAGATGAAGTTGACGCACCACTTGATGACACTAATGTAGGAAGATTTTGTGATTTATTGAATCAAATTGTTGATGAAACTAATACTTACTTTATGGTTATAACTCATCATAGACTTACTATGGCAAAAATGGATAGGCTTTTTGGAGTTACTATGGAGCAAAAAGGCATTAGCAAACTAGTATCAGTTGATTTAGAACAAGCCTCTAGGATTAGGGATATAGCTTAAAGAAAATGAATTTTTATAAAGTAAACTCTTGACTTATTTGGTTGGCTCAAAATAGTTTAAGCACGCTTATAACTTGTATGTGAGAGTATAATATGAGCTCATCTAAATAACAATGATAAATTATCAGATAGAATAGACGCTGCTATAGCAAAAAAAGGAAACAAACACGAAAACAAAGAAAATAACCAAAGTTTATTAAACACTTTTTCCAGAGTTGCTACAGAATTGTTAGCTGGTTTGTTAATAGGTGGATGTATAGGATGGACCTTAGATAAATGGCTTAGATACTAACCCTTGGTTCTTAATACTTTTCTTCCTCTTAGGCGGCGCTGCGGGTATTCTCAACTTGTGGAGAGTTGTAAGTGGCAAAGGTTTAAAAATTGGTTACTTTTAATTATTAATCAAAGAAGTTTAAAATGAATTCACCAGTAGAACAATTTACAATTAAAACACTTTTTGCCTTGAATCTCATGGGTGTTGATATATCTTTTACCAACGCTTCTTTATTCATGATGCTTTCTATTATAGGCTCAGCTGGATTTTTGTATTTTGGTGCTAGAAAACAGTCCTTAGTTCCTAATAGATTTCAAGCCCTTGTAGAAATGTCTTATGAGTTTGTTGCTAATATGGTTAAAGAAAATGCTGGGAAAGGAAGTCAGGTTTATTTTCCGTTTATATTTACTCTTTTCATGTTTATTTTGTTTGGTAACTTATTGGGAATGATTCCATATAGTTATACTTTTACATCTCAAATAGCAGTAACTTTTACACTTGCTGCAATAATATTCTTAGGTGTCACTATAATTGCTTTATTTAAACATGGATTTAAATTTTTTACTTATTTTTTCCCATCAGGTGTGCCAATAGGGTTGGCCCCCCTATTAATCCCAATTGAAATAATATCTTATTTTATTCGTCCAATAAGTCTATCCGTTAGGCTGTTTGCTAATATGCTTGCAGGTCATACAATGATGAAAGTGTTTGCTGGTTTAATAATAATGATGGGATCAGCAAGTGGAATATTAAAAGTTGGAGCCATTCTGCCTTTAATGGCGGTAATAGGATTAACAGGACTTGAATTCCTTGTGGCCGCATTACAAGCTTACGTTTTTAGTATCTTAACGTGTATGTATCTCCATGATGCATTACACTTACATTAATTCATAACTAAAATTATATCAATCAACGAAAGGAAATAAAAATGGAAATGGATGCCGCAAAATTAATAGGAGCAGGATTAGCTGTTATTGCGTTAGCTGGAGTTGGAGTAGGAATTGGAAATATTTTTGCATCATTAGTTACAGCTGTTGGTAGAAACCCTGCAGCAAAGAATGAAGTTTTTGGAATAGCAATCTTAGGTTTTGCATTAACAGAAGCTGTTGCATTGTTTGCTTTGGTTATAGCTTTACTACTTCTTTTCACATTCTAAAATTAATTTAACTCTTTACCTGCAGTATAATCACTGCAGGTAAAAAATTTAAAGATTATTAAATGTTATACTTTATAAAGTTATTTTTTTATTTTACTTTCATGAGTTCAAGTATTGTTCATGCAAGTGATACAAAGGCTGGACTTCCTCAATTAGATTTAAGTACATATCCATCCCTTATGTTTTGGGCAGTAATATCTTTAATTATTGGGTACTTTTTGATGAGCTTCTTGGTTGCGCCTAATATCAAATCAATATTAAATTTAAGAGAAACTAATATTCAAAATGACTTAGTTAAAGCCAAAGCGTCTACTCAAGAAAATGAGAAGATTAAACAAGAAATAATAGATCATCAAAAAGATATTAAATTAAGATCACAAAACTTATTAATGAAGCTTTATCTGATTCTAAATTATCTATAGAAAAAACAGAACATGACATTGCTAAAAAAATTAACTCAAAAATATCTAAGGCCGACAAAAATATTCAAGAATTACAGAAAGATATAATTTCTGACATTGTAAATAGTGCTGATGAAATAATTATTGAAATAGTTAAAAAATTTACAAATATCAATCATGATAAAGCTAATCTCAAACAAGTTGTAAAAGCCGCATCTAAAAACATATTAACGGAGAAATAAAAATGTATTTTGATGAAACAGCATGGGTTGCTATAGCTTTTGTAATTTTCATAGCATTGGTATGGAGAAAAGGTAGTAAAGCAATTACAGGAATTTTAGATAGTAGATCATTATTAATTGAAAATGAATTAAAAGAAGCTAAATCACTTAAAGAAGAAGCACTAGAAGAATTAAGAAAATCTTTACAGTCTCAAAAAAATATTTCTAATGAAGCCGAACAAATCATTAAAGATGCACAAGATGCTGCCAAAAAAATTCGAGATGATGCTAATGTTAGCTGTTCAGAGATAATTCAAACGAAGGGAAGAGCAAGCCAAGCAAAAAATAATGGCATTAGAAACAGAAGCTGTAAATAATATTAAAAAGATAACAGGGTCTATAATTATAGAATCTTCTAAAGTTTTTATAGAATCTAATTTGGATAAAAAAGAAAATAATAATATTATCAGTAAATCTTCAAATCAAATAAAATCATCTTTTTTAAACTAATATTATTTGATACCTAGAAAAACTTCTCCATCCCTTGGGACGTCTAGATTAAGCTCAGTTTTTCTGTCAACAGTTTTGCTTCCTAATAATAAAAATTGTGAATATGATAGTTCATCGCGATCGTACTCATTAAAGTCTTTATCAACAGACACAATTGATAACTTAAGGGGAACATAATCATCTATGGTTATGTCTTTTCTAATAGCCCTTATGTTTACAGAAACATTCATCTCAATATGCTTGGAAGCCTTCGAACAGTATGTTGTAATTCCTCTAATTCCTATATAAACGGGTGATTTGTTCTCAGACTTAGCTATTATCTCGGCAGCACTTTTAGGTGAAGTTAATTTTGGACAATCTACAGCTTCCTGCTTAAATGTTGAACAACCTGAAAACAGTTAATAAAAAAGGAAAAATAAAACGATTCATCTTAATTAATTACCCCTATATATAAAAAAAGTTAATACGTCATAAATCTCTATTGACGTATACAATGTAATACATCAAAAGTTATGTATGAAGAAACAAAATATAAATTTATATTTAGCATCTCCAAGAGGTTTTTGTGCTGGTGTTGACAGAGCTGTGAAAATTGTTGAGGAAACAATTAAAAAATTTGGTTCACCTGTCTATGTAAGACATGAAATAGTTCATAATAAGGACGTGGTTAATTCTTTGGCTAAAATAGGAGCTGTATTTGTTGAAGAGGTTAATGAAGCTCCAGTTGATAGACCAATAATATTTTCAGCCCACGGTGTTGCAAAATCTGTCATTAATGAGGCTAATCAAAGAAAAATGATATCTATTGATGCAACATGTCCTTTAGTTACTAAGGTACACAATGAAACGGTAAGACACTACAATCTTGGAAGACATATTTTACTAGTTGGTCATAAAAATCATCCTGAAGTTACTGGAACAATGGGACAAGTGCCAAAAGAATTTGTTACTTTAATTGAGACGGAAGAAGACGCACTTAATGTTAAAGTATCAGAGACCAAGAAAATAGCCTATGCAACACAAACAACACTTTCGTTGGATGACACAGCAGCAATTCTTAAAATTTTAAAATTAAGATTTCCAGATATTAAGGGTCCTAACTCTGAAGATATTTGTTATGCTACTACTAATAGGCAAACTGCTGTAAAATCAATGGCTAAACTTTGTGATATAATTTTAGTAATTGGTGCAAAAAACTCATCTAATTCTTTGCGATTAGTTGAAGTAGCTATAGCTCACGGTGTTAAAGTGGCTAAACTCATACCAGACATAGAGACATTAGAAGAGTTTTCTGAATACTTTTGAAGCTCACACTGCACCAAATATAGGTTTGACAGCAGGAGCATCAGCTCCAGAAACATTAGTTCAAGTGTTAATATCAAAGCTAAAGAAAAACTTTGAAGTTAATCTCTTAGATCATGAAGTGACAAAAGAAAATGTAAAATTCAATTTACCTAAAATGTTAAGATAAAGTAACTAGGATTAAAAATTGGCTGTTTATACTAAATTAAATGAAGAACAAATAATTGATTTTCTAAAATTATATAACATTGGAACATTAATCCATTTTAATGGAATAACTGAGGGAATTGAAAATAGTAATTTTTATTTAGAAACTTCAAAAGGTAAGTATATTCTTACAATATTTGAAAAAAGAGTTGATCAAAAAGATATTCCTTTTTTTATAAATATTATGAAATATTTAAGTAGTCGAGAGTTTCTTTGTCCAAACCCTATTATGGATATTCAGGAAAACTATCTCCAACATTTACAAAATAAACCAGCTATTATAGTTAGTTTTCTTAATGGGAAATCTAAAACGAAATTAACAAAAGAAGACTGTTTCAATGTAGGTTCTCATATGGCCTCTATGCATATTAAAAGTAATAACTTCCAAGGAAGAAGAAAAAATTCACTTTCAATATCAGGCTGGGATGAGTTAATAAAAAATTGTAGTGAGACCATACCTACTAGTACTTTAAATAATATAGAACCTAATATATTAGAAGAAATACAAGATTCATTTAACTTCTGTAAAAAATATTGGCCTAATGCATTACCTCAAGGCTTTATACATGCAGACTTGTTCCCCGATAATATTTTTTTTGATGATAATAAAATATCTGGTGTTATAGATTTTTATTTTTCCTGTAATGATATCCTTGCATATGACCTTGCTATAGCTGTAAATGCTTGGTGCTTTGAAGATGATCTATCATTTAATAATAAAAAATTTGATCAATTAATTAAAGGTTATTGTTCTTTAAGAAACTTGAGTAAAAATGAATTATTTTTTTTGCCACTCCTTTGTCAGGCAGCAGCAATGAGGTTCCTACTAACTAGGTTATACGATTGGGTTCATACTCCCAAAAACGCTACAGTCGTTCCTAAAAATCCAAATGAGTACATAATAAAATTAAGACACCATAGAAAAATTGTAATTAATCAGAATTTTGATGAGAATATTGACATGAGTGATAAATTAAAGATTTATACTGATGGTGCTTGTTCTGGCAACCCTGGAATAGGTGGATGGGGAGCTGTTTTAATAAATCCTGACACTGGTGAAGAAAAACATCTGTCTGGTGCAGAAAACGTAACTACAAATAATAAGATGGAACTAACTGCTACAATAGAATCTCTTAAATCAATTAATAAACCAAGTGAAATTGAATTATACACAGATTCACAATATGTAAAGAATGGTATTAATATATGGATAATTAATTGGAAAAATAATGGATGGAAAACTGCCAACAAAAAGCCCGTAGCAAACAAAGAACTATGGATTGAACTAGATACAATAGTTCAATTCCATAATGTACAATGGTTTTGGGTTAAAGGACACTCAGGTAATCATTATAATGAAATTGCAGACCAACTTGCTGTAAAAGCTATGAATATTTAAATTATAAGATACAAATATTATTATAAATTACTAAGTACATTTTCAGCAGATGAAACTTCAAAGGCTCCAACTTCCTCTACAAAAAGCTGAGTAATAATATTACCATCAACTATCATTGCAAATCTTTTTGACCTATGCCCCATAACTTTGCCAAAATCCATGTCTAAACCTAGAGACACAGCAACAGAACAATCAGAGTCTGATAACATGTCTATTTTATTATCAACACCGCTGACTTCTCCCCAAGCTTGCATCACATGAGGGTCATTTACGGCCATGCATGCAACATTTGAGATACCCTTATCAATAAATGAACTAACATTATTAATAAAACCAGGTAAATGTTTAGCTGAACAAGTAGGCGTAAACGCTCCTGGCAATGCAAACAAAACAACCTTTTTATTAGCAAAATATTCATCTGTAGTAATTTCTTTTATACCATCACTACCTTTTACTCTAAATACACCTTCAGGAAATTTATCTCCAATTTTAATCGACATTTTATGACCCCTTATAATTTTTAATATAACTAAACTATTTACAAAGATTTTAAAATAAGTTTATTTAGCAATCTCAATATATTCTCTTAATATTTTAATACTCAAAAGTTCAGGTAAAATTCTTCCATTACTTATTGATGGACCATACATTTTATTAAATGGAATACCAAATCGACCATTAGTTACTAGAAATTTTTTTATATTTTCATTGGCTTTGTCCAATCTAAACGGAGAGTAATAACATTATTTTCTATAAATAATTGATTTACTCGTTCTGTATCTAAAACTAAACTTTTATTAACCAAACATGTTAAACACCAATCAGCCGTAACATCTACAAAGACAATATTTCCTTTTTTTACTAATTCGTCGGGTAAATTGAAATTATTATCTATATCCCAATTAATTATTAATTCATTATCACTATAATTTTTAGAATTTTTATTTGTGTTACTATTCAATTCTACAAAAATGCTAATAAGCCATACAGTAGTTAACAAAAGCAACAAACCCATTATTTTTTTAAATATAATTAACCAATTACCAGGTTTTGGAATAAATGAGATTATTTTTGGAAATACCAATATTAATATGAGCGGGGTTGATAAGCCTATTCCCATAATCAAAAGAATTGTATAAATTTGTGCAGCATTTCCTGATAAAGCAAACCCTATTGCTGTTCCAACAAGAGGCGCTGTGCAAGGAGTTGCTAAAAGAGTTAAAGACATACCCGTTAAAAAATCTCCTATAAAACCTTCTTTTCTATAAGATAGAACAGTTAAGATTTTTGACGGTATAAAGTATTGAAAAACACCAAATAAATTTAATGAAAAAAATAATGTTAGTATAATCATAAAAAAAATGAAATACGGATTTTGGAATTGTATTCCCCAACCAACTCATATTACCTGCAGTTTTAATTAAATGAGCAGTTATCGCAAACAGTAAAAATGTCGTTAATATTCCTAATATATTAAAAAATATTTTATTCGTATAAATATTTTTTTTTAAAGTTCTATAACTAACTAACTGAACCATTTTTAGAGATAGTATAGGCAAGACACATGGCATAAAATTTAAAATTATACCGCCTAAGAAAGCAATTACAATTATTTCAAAACCTAAATATGAATTTGAATTATTTTTATCATCTAGATTATTATTTTTTAATTTTACTAGAATTTTTAATTGCAATTTGCAGATTCTATATCGTTTGTTAAAAATGTTAATTTTATATATTTTTTTAGAAAATCTGCATTAATCGTTTTAATATCTATGATGATTTCTAAAGTTTTATTTCTGGATGAATAAATTGGTTTTTGATAAATATTACCTTCTATATCCTCAACAATAATATCAGTAGGTTTGATGTTAAGATTATTAAGAAAATTTAATTTGAGTTTGTTGTTTTCAACAACAGTTGACATAAGTTTTAACTGATTATTTTTTAGAAGTTTTGGAACTGTTGAATTATACAACAAGATTTCTTCTAAACTTGATGAAATATTATTAGAATAATTTATGTTTGATAAATTAAATTTATGATTAACTGGAACACAAATTTCAGAACATACTTGAGCATTTAATTCTAATATACCTGATATACTATTAGAATTATCTAATGGCTTAATTATCAAAGGAAAAATTACTTCCTCATCATAACCAAAAGTTTCTATATCGTAAAAATTAAACCTTTTAGGCGATGGAAACAGCAAATCAGCAGATTTAATGTTATTAGTACTTTGAATATTTATTTCAGGTGGAAGACCTGCATCACCAGGATTTCTCCAATATATTTTCCATTTAGGAGATAATGTTACTTTTAAACCTAATAATATTTTTGAAGGTTCTTGCTCGTATTTTTTCCCAAACAAAAGATCGAATTGAACAAAATTATATTTTTCATTATTTTCAAAAAATTTATTTGGCAATAGAACATTAGAAAAACAAACACCCAAATTTACAATATAAAAAAATATAAAACTTATAAAAATGATTACTGTTTTATTAAAATTCAAATTAATTACATGATTGTACATTATTTCTTTTCAGATATTATTTAAACATAATTAACTTATTGGAATAACATATATGGATCAAGAGTTCTTAGGTAAACTTTTAATTGCTTCTCCAGGCTTAGAAGATATCAGGTTTCGAAACGCAGTTATTTTAATCTGTGAACATTCCAACGACGCTACTATGGGCTTAATATTAAATAAACCTCTTTATAATTTCGATACACAACAACTTTTCAAAAAAATGAAAATAAATAGTAAATCCGATGTCAAGACTGAAACAACTTTCTTTGGTGGCCCCGTACATATTAATCAAGGATTTATAATACATTCCAATGAAAAAAAGTATAAAACATCTGAAACAATCTTAGAAGAAGTTTGTATAACCACTTCAGAAGATATTTTGAAAGACGTTTCAAATGGTTTATCTCCCGTGGACACAAAGATATTCCTTGGTTGTGCAGTATGGGATCAAGGACAACTTAATAATGAAATATTGCAAAATTCATGGATAATAACAAATTCAAACAAAAATTTAATATTTTATAAAGATACAAAAACATCTTTATGGAATAAATCACTTATTGATATAGGTATAGATCCCCATAAATTAGTAAATTTTTCAGGAAAAGCCTGATTGTTTCTATTGTAATAAAGACATAATATCTAGATTTTCATAAGATGAAGCATTAGGACCTATTACTGATAAAACAGGTTCTGCTGAACTAAACAATCTATCAATTACATTTTGAATTGAACTTATAGATATATTGTCTATTTCTTCTAAAACTTCTTTAGCTGTTATTAATTTCCTAAAATTAATCATACTTTTAGCTAAATATTCAGCCCTTGAGCTATTACTTTCTTGACCCATTATGAACCCAGAACGCATTTGAGCTTTTGCTCTGAGAAGCTCAGACTCAGTAATAGAATTCTTGATTTTTTTCAATTCATTTAAGCTTGCATCTAATAAATTATTTCCATCTTCAGGTGAAGTTCCGGCGTAAAACCCAAACACACCTGATGAGATTTGCATCTGCGTAAAAGCAAAAATAGAATAACACAGTCCTCTTTTCTCTCTTATCTCTTGAAATAGCCTTGAAGACATTCCACCACCAAGAATAATTGCTAATGCTCGAAGTGAGTACCTATCAACATCTATATTATTTAAACCTTCAATACCTAAAACTAATTGAGTTTGTTCTAGTTCTCTATCCTCACCACTAAAACCTGATTTCCACTCTGCTTCGACTTTACTAAGTTGATAATTATGTTTAATACCTGAAAATTTTTCCTCAACATTTTCATAAAACCATTCTGATTTAACATTGCCAGAAGCAACAACAACCATATTTTCTGGGGCATAGTGCTTTAAAAAAAAAGATGCAAGGTCAGATTGTTTGAAATTACTTACCGTTTCTTTTGTTCCTAGTATAGGTCGACCAATAGATTGGCCTTTAAAAGCAGTTGAAGTAAAATTTTCAAATACTCTATCGTCTGGAGCGTCAAAAGATTGTCCAATTTCCGATATTATAACTCCTCTTTCTCTTTCTATTTCATCTTTAGGTAATGTTGAGTTTTTTATTATGTCTGATAAAATATCAACGCCTAATTCTGTGTTTTCATGAAGTACTTTTAAGTAGTAAGCAGTCACTTCTTTACTTGTATAAGCATTTATATCACCACCTACGTCTTCTATCTCTCTAGCTATTGTTTCTGCATTTCTATTTTTAGTACCTTTAAAAGCCATATGTTCTAACATATGTGCAATCCCACATTGATCTAAAGTTTCTTTTGAACTCCCAGCTCCAACCCATACACCGATAGAAGTGCTTTTAATATCTATTGGGTCTGTAATCACTGTTAACCCAGTATCAAGAATTTTATAATTTGCGTTCATATTAGTCTCGCATTAGATTTGATAAAATCTTGAATATCTAAGACGCTTGGATCTATAATTTCAAAGTTTTCTTCACTTGACATTATAAATTTTAGGTGCTTTGGAAGTTCTGGTCGAATATTAATAGCTTTGCTTATTATGTCTGGAAACTTTGCAGGATGCGCACAGGCGAGCGAAACTAACGGCATATCATGAGTTATTATTTTATCATTTAAAGCCTTCTGAGCAGCTCCATAACCTACTGCACTATGCGGATCTAAAATATAATTATAATTTGTGTATGCTTTTTTAATTATATCTAAGGTTTCATCGTTTGACACCATGTAAGCCGAAAATAAATTACTTACTTTTGACATTTCATTTTGTGAAATTTCAAAACTACCAGTCTTTTTGAACGTGTCCATTTGCTCTTTAACTCGAAGTGGATCTCTATCACATATTTCAAATAATAATCTTTCAAAATTGCTAGACACTTGAATATCCATACTTGGACTAAATGAAGGAACTACATTCTTTCTTTCCATTATACCATTGTTAAAAAACCTTGTTAATATATCGTTTTGGTTTGATCCACATATTAGTTTTGAAACAGGAAGGCCTATTTTTTTTGCCATCCAGCCAGCTAGTATGTTTCCAAAATTACCTGTAGGAACTGAAAAAGCAATTTCTTGATCTGGAGCTCCAACTTTTAATCCTGAATAAAAGTAATAAACTATCTGAGGCAAAAGCCTTACCCAGTTTATAGAATTAATAGCTGACAAAGAATATTGATCTTTAAATGTCAAGTCTTCAAAACAGTCTTTAACTATTTCCTGGCAACCATCAAAGTCTGTTTTAACAGATAGTGCATAGGCACCTTTTTCATTAATCCAAGTCATCTGTTTCTGTTGAACCTCAGACACCCTTCCGTGTGGGAAAAGTATAAAAATATCAATATTTTCTTTGCCTTTAAACGCTTCTAAAGCAGCAGAACCAGTGTCACCACTAGTTGCACCTAGAATAACTCCTCTTTTATTTTTATTTTGGAGAGCTTTATTAAAGGCTCTAGATAAAAATTGCATAGCATAATCTTTAAACGCTAAAGTTGGACCATGAAATAATTCTAATATATGTAAATTATCTTCGAACTTATGCAATGACGCTACATCATGATTATTAAAATTCGAATAAGTATCTACAGACATTTTTAAGACTTCATCTTCAGTTAGACAAGGTGACATAAAAGGACTCATAATTTTACAAGCTAATTGCGCATAGCTAAGGCCTTTCATATCATTAAGATCTGACAGACTAAATCTAGGCCATTCTTCAGGCATAAATAAACCACCATCTCTTGCTAATCCTGATAAGAGAACATCTTCGTATGAGAGCGAAGATTGACCGCCCCTCGTGCTTAAGTATTTAATCTGATTTAGCATTATAAACTTTCTTTTTAAAATGCAATCTTCCTACAGATACATGGTATGAAAAATATACAAACAACAATGATAAAGCTAAGCCATACCAAGTTATAGCATATGATAAATGTTGATTTCTTAATTTAGGTTTACCTGTAACGCCAATTGGCAAAGTTAGTTTTTTTCCCTGACGTAATGCGTCAATGTAGTAACTTGTGATAAAATTATCAAAGCGTAGTTCTAAAAAATTAAATATTTGTAAAGGTTTTATTGTAAACCAAAAACCTTGCTTACCATCGTTTTCCGGGACAAAATAACCTTTTTTTTGAGGATATCTTATTATACCCTTCAAAACGATATTATCTTTAATTAAACTAAATTTTCTCTTTTCAGGGTCTCTATAACCTTCAGATACCCATCCTCTATTAACTAGTATAACAGTGTTATTTTTAAGTTTAAAAGGGGTTATGACATGGAAGCCTGCATTACCTTCGAAAGTCTTACCGGTAATATATATTTCATTATTATGTAAAAAAGATCCGTAGATTTCAATTGCTTTAAATTCGTCAACATTATTGTCTTTCAATTGAGCTTGATCTTTAATTGGATTAGATTGGCTTTGTACCAAATATCTTTCTATTAAAGCCTCTTTCCAAAATAATCGTTTAATTTGCCATGTTCCAAAAGATAACAAAATTAAGAAAACTATTGCTGAAACAATTGATGGCCATAACATTGGCCTGAAATATATGTTCATTAGTTGTTTGAAAGCTCCAATTATTTGATAAGCACTAGTTTATACTTATCAACCTCCCCACCAATATATGCAAATAAATAGAAATAACCAGACCACATCAACAAAATGCCAATACCATGCAGCAGCCTCAAAACCAAAATGATGTTCTGGTGAAAAATGTCCTTTGAGCCCCCTAAACAAACATACAGTTAAAAATATTGTACCAACTAGAACATGAAAACCATGGAAACCAGTTGCCATATAAAATGTTGAGGCGTATATCCCATCGGTAAATCCAAATGTAGCATGCTGATATTCATAAGCCTGAACTGCAGTGAAAATAGCTCCCAAAATGACTGTTAAAACTAATCCTCTTATAAAATCTTTTCTATTATTATGCTGTAATGCATGATGAGACCAAGTTACTGTACAGCCTGATAAAAGAAGGATTAGAGTGTTAATTAAAGGTAGATCGAAAGGATCTAAAGCAACAATATCAGCGGGCGGCCAAACTCCTGTATCTGGATATAAACTAGAATCAAAAAAGCCCAAAAAAAAGCAACAAAAAACATAACTTCTGAACAGATAAAAAATATCATTCCGTATCTCATACCAATCTGAACAATTGGAGTATGATGACCTTGATATTCTGCTTCTCTAACTACATCTCTCCACCAAAAGAACATAGTAGCAAGCACCATAAACAAACCAGCCATCAAAACATATATTGAGTAAGGATACTCATGCATAAACAAAGTAAGACCCAAGAATAAAGTAAAGCCAGCCGCTGAACCTAATGCAGGCCATGGACTTGGTTCAACTAAATGATATTGATGTTTTTGTTCACCGCTCATTACTCTCTCCTAAATGCATTTACTTTTATATATATTTTAACTTGGTTTAGTCTAGTAAATTATTTTAATATCCTTGCTTTACATTCAACATAATCTTAATCAGCATTGTAAAATGTATATGATAATGTGATTTCCTTTAAATTTTTAGTATTTTCATCATCATTTATACTAGGATCAACATAAAATGACACTGGCATTTTAACTTCTTCACCTGGTTCAAGAGTTTGTTTTACAAAACAAAAACAATCAACTTTCATAAATATACCGCCTGCCTTAGGTGGAGACACATTAAAAACTGCAGTGCCAGTTGAAGCTTTATCGGATAAATTTTTTGCAGTGTAATAAATTATCTCCTGCACACCAGGCTGCACTATAATTTCTTGTTTAGGAGCTTTAAATGCCCAATTTAAGTCCGGTGATATATTAGAATCAAATCTAATTTGAACATTATTATATTGACCGTTGGAACCTGGAGCTAAAGAAGCTCTTTGAACAGTACCTGCATATCCAGTTACTCTGCAAAACAAATCATATAATGGCACAGAGGCAAATGAAAGGCCAAGCATAAAAAATACAACAATAAAGGTCCATAACAATGCATTATTATTTTTTTTAGACAAGCTTACCGTCATTTATCCTGTTATATCCATTCTTAAAATTGTTATAAGAAAGAAAAGCACAACTAAGCTTATTATTATTAATAAAACAGCAATATTCTTAGATTTTCTTTTTGCATAAAAAGTTTTAATGTAATCATCTTTTTGATTAGGTTTCATAAGACTTTACTAAAAATTATTTAAAATAAACTTATCTAAGCATATACCAGCAAAAATAAAGCTTAAATAAAAGATTGAATATAAGAACAAGACTTTTTTCTGAACCTTCTTTCTTTCTATATAGAAGAATAGCTCTTCTTAAGAACTCAAAGCCTAACAGCGAAATTGTTATTAAGTAAAATGTTCCCGCAAAATTTAGTGCCCAAGGCATGTAAGAAAATGGTATTAATAGACAAGAGTATATCAGAATATTTTTTCTTGTAACTTTATCACCCGCAACAATAGGAAGCATAGGTATTTTTGCTGCTGCATAATCTTCTTTTTTAATTATGGCTAATGCCCAAAAGTGTGGTGGTGTCCATAGAAATATTATCATAAACAAAATAACTGACTCTAATGCTATATTACCTGTTGCACAAACTTGGCCTATTACAGGAGGGAAAGCTCCAGCTGCGCCTCCAATAACAATATTTTGTACAGTATTTCTCTTAAGCCATACCGTATACACAACTGCATAAAAAAAGATTGTGAAAGCCAATAGACTTGCTGCTAACCAATTTACAGCTAAGCCTAAAATCATAATTGATATAATTGAAGAAATAATGCCAAAAGAAAACGCTTCTGATGGAAGAATTTTGCCTAAAGGAATTGGTCTGTCTTTAGTTCTAACCATGATCTCATCAATGTCTCTATCATACCATTGATTAAGTACACCTGAAGCACCTGCTCCTAAAGCTATGGCAAAAATACCAATACATGCCAAAACTGGATTAATGCTGTAACCTTGAACTGGTATTGCTGTGTAATAACCAACAAAGGCTGTGAACACAACTAAAGACATAACTCTAGGTTTCATTAATTTAAAATAATCTAATGGTGAGCCAAAGACCTCCTCACCTTGAACTATTTCGTTTCTATTAGCTGCTATAACCGGCATTTTAAATTTTGAACTAACCTTATTTAACTGTAGGGATTTCTGCAAAAGTATGAAAAGCAGGCGGTGATGATACAGTCCATTCTAGAGTATTATCTGTGGAACCCCATGGATTTTTTGAAGCTTTTCGTTTCTTAACAAATGCCTCTACAATAACAACTAGGAATATAATTGCACCTAATGCGCCTATGTATGAACCAATTGAGGCAACCATGTTCCATCCAGCAAATGCATCTGGATAATCTACATATCGTCTTGGCATTCCAGCAAGTCCTAAAAAATGCATTGGAAAGAATGTTAAATTTACGCCAATAAAAGTAACCCAGAAATGAACTTTAGCTAGACTCTCACTGTATTCATAACCTGTCATCTTTGAAAACCAATAATAAAAACCAGCAAACAAACCATAAACGGCACCAAGTGATAGAACATAATGAAAGTGGGCTATAACGTAATATGTATTGTGTAAAACTATGTCTAAACCAGCATTTGCCAATACCACACCTGTAACTCCACCAACTGTAAACAAAAAGATAAAACCAAGTGCCCAATACATCGGAATCCTAAAAACTATAGATCCACCCCACATTGTAGCAATCCATGAAAATATTTTAATTCCTGTTGGAACAGCTATGACCATTGTAGCAGCAGTAAAATATGCTCTAGTGTCAACAGACAAACCAACTGTATACATGTGATGAGCCCAAACTACAAAACCAATCACACCAATTGAAACCATTGCATATGCCATCCCTAGGTAGCCAAAAACAGGTTTCCTAGAAAAAGTTGATATAATTTGGCTAACAATTCCAAAAGCAGGCAAAATCATTATATAAACTTCTGGATGTCCAAAAAACCAAAATAAATGTAAAAATAAAATTGGATCTCCGCCACCTTCTGGAATAAAGAAGCTTGTTCCAAAATTTCTATCTGTGAGAAGCATTGTTATTGCACCTGCTAATACAGGTATGGCTAGTAATAATAAGAAAACTGTAACTAACATAGCCCAAACAAATAAAGGCATTTTATGAAGTGTCATCCCGGGGGCACGCATATTAAAAATGGTTGTAATAAAATTAGCAGCTCCTAATATTGAGGATGCTCCAGCCAAATGAAGGGAAAATATCGCCAAGTCCATTCCCATACCTGGTGAACCAGCAGAGCCTGAAAGTGGAGGATAAATTGTCCAACCTACGCCAACGCCTCCATCTACGACAGCAGATAGTAGGAGTAATACAAAACTTGGAGGTAACAACCAAAATGAAATATTATTCATCCTAGGAAATGCCATGTCAGGGGCACCTATCATAATAGGAACAAACCAATTTCCAAAGCCACCAATTAGTCCTGGCATAACAACAAAGAAAACCATAATAAGGCCATGTGCTGTAGTAAAAACATTCCACATATGTCCGTCAGCCATATACTGAACACCCGGATTCATTAGTTCCATCCTCATATAAATGGACATTCCACCACCAATAAACGCTGCAACTATAGCAAATATGATATACATAGTTCCTATATCTTTATGGTTAGTGGAGTAAAGCCATCTCTTTACAAAACCTGATGGTGCTCCATGATGATCATGGCTTGATATTGTATCCGAACTTTGCGACAATGTTGCCATTATTTAATCTCCTTAACTTCTTTTTTTTCTAGGTATGCTAATTTATTAGGACTACTGTTTATTTTATTAGCAAATTTTACTTTAGCTTCTTTTAACCACTGCTCATATTCATTTTTTGGCAGAGCTTGAATAACAATTGGCATATATGCATGATTAACGCCGCAGATTTGGTTACATTGTCCATAATATTTTTTCTTACCTAAAGGTACTTCTGTCCAAATTTCATTAATTCTACCTGCTATTGAGTAAACTTGTAACGCTAATGATGGGACAAAGAATGAATGCATTACATCATTACCAGTGATTAAGAATTTTATTTTTGTGCCTTCAGGTACAACTAGACGGGTTATCAACCTCTAACATCCTCTTTTGATCACCTTTCAAATCTGCTTCTGCAATAATATATGAATCAAATGAAATTTCTTGGTCAGGATATTCATAATTCCAATACCACTGAGCTCCAGATACTTTTATTACCATGTCCACAGGCTTGTCTGCTTCTGTAAGATATAACAATTTGAATGATGGAACAGCTATTACAACTAATATTAGTACAGGAACTACTGTCCATATAATTTCTATTATAGTATTATGAGATGTTTTTGAAGGTTTAACACCTGGCTGTTCTCTATATTTGATACAAACATATATTAATAATCCTAAAACAAAAACAGAAATTAGGGTTATAACAACTAAGAGAAAATTGTGAAGATCAGTTGCCTTTTCCGCAATAATACCTGCAGGTGGTTGAAGATCCATTTGCCAAGGTTTTGGTTCAGAGGCAGAGGCTGAATTAGAAACAGAAAAAATAAAAGCAAGTAAACCCGATAAACAAAAAATTAACTTGTTATTCCAATTACACAGAAGTGTCTGGATATTTATTTTCATTATGTTCGCTCCTCAAACAATATATATAATCAAAATATATTTGATCCAATGATATTAATCTTAAAAGAATAATAATCAAATAATGAATTAACTAAGTATTACTTAAAACTTTTTCAAGTAAAATACTAGATCTAATAACAAATTATTTTAACTTTATACATAAAATTTAAATACAATCTAAAAAAAATATTTATTTCAGATTTAACCTTGCATAATAACTGTCAGACTGTCATTTTAGGTACTATATTTCTAATTTAATAGGTTTACATATGCAAAACAAATCACCACTGGAAATCACAGATAATATTTTTTTTGAAAACAATGAGTTTGATCTAACGAAAGTTAAATCTATATTATCTGACACTCTTAACAAAGCTGACGACGGTGAACTGTACCTAGAGTCTACAAAATCAGAGTCATTTTCTTTCGATGATGGTAGAATGAAAAATATCTCATATGACAGTACCAAGGGTTTTGGATTAAGAGCAATAGCTGGTGAAGCTAGAGGTTTTGCTCATTCTGGAGAAATCAGTGAGTCTTCCCTTAAAAGAGCGTCAGAGACAGTGAAATCTGTATCAAAAAATTATACTGGTATAATGGCTCCAGCTCCTTCTCATGGCACTAACAAACCTTTATACACATCACTAAACCCTATTGAAGAAACTTCCTTTAATATAAAAACAGAGCTTCTTGAAGAAATAGATAATTATGCAAGATCTTTAGATAGTAAAGTTGTACAAGTTTCAGCTTCAATATCCGCTTCATATCAAGCAATTCAAATCATTAGGGCTGATGGAGAAAGGTCTGCAGATATTAGACCTTTGGTAAGACTTAATGTTTCACTTGTTGTTGAACAAAATGGCAGAAGAGAAACAGGAAGCTCAGGATGTGGTGGCCGAGGCAAATATGAGGAGTGGATTAATTCAAATCGATGGAAGGGACAAGTCAAAGAAGCCTTAAGAATTGCTAACACCAACCTTGAATCAATTCCAACTCCTGCAGGAGAAATGCCTGTGGTTCTTGGGCCTGGTTGGCCAGGAGTTATGCTACATGAAGCAGTTGGCCATGGCTTGGAAGGTGATTTCAATCGAAAAGGTACATCAATTTTTTCAGGAAAAATTGGTGAAAAAGTAACAGCTGATGGAGTTACTGTTATCGATGATGGGACTATTGAAAATAAAAGAGGTTCTATAACTATTGATGATGAAGGAACTCGCTCATCAAAAAATATCTTAATTGAAAATGGTGTTTTGAAAAGCTATATGCAAGACAGGCAAAACGCTCGCTTAATGAAAATGAACCCTACTGGAAATGGTCGGAGACAATCCTATTCACATTATCCTATGCCAAGAATGACAAACACTTACATGGATAATGGAAATGTAGACCCAAAAGAAATTATAAGTTCTCTTAAAAAAGGTATTTATGCAGTTAATTTTGCAGGTGGACAAGTAGACATTACAAATGGCAAATTTGTTTTCTCAGCCTCTGAGGCATACTTAGTTGAAAATGGAAATATTAAACAACCTCTTAAAGGTGCTACACTTATAGGAAATGGCCCAGATGCCATGTCAAAAATATCTATGATTGGTAATGATTTAGCTTTAGACGATGGAATAGGTACATGCGGGAAAGATGGCCAAGGTGTTCCCGTTGGAGTGGGTCAACCAACTTTATTGATGGGCGGCATAACTATTGGCGGGACAGATACTAATTAATTCTACAACTAATAAGAATTCTCAGTAAAAATTTTATTTATATCTTTTATTCCATGATAGTGTTATATTTCTTGATTAGTTTTTCTGCTCCTGTTTCTTTGTTTTGTAAAATACGAAATAAAGGATCTAAAAACTGTCTTTCGTCCATACCTTTATGATCTAAAACATTTCTTCTTTCTAACCCAGAGCTTGAAATTCTTAACATTTCATTTGCAAGATGCTCAATAGAAATTTCTCCAATTTTACCACCTAAAGCTAATTTAGAAGCTGAAACTCTTCCTTCCTCCAACACGTCTTTACTCATTAGAGGCTTAGCTAAATCATAAGCTTCCGCTTGCGATTCATCATCATATAACAGACCTACCCATAGGGCTGGAAGAGCACAAATTATATTCCAAGGACCTCCATCTGCGCCTCTCATCTCAAGATATTGTTTTAATCTAACTTCTGGAAAAGCAACAGTTATATGATCCTCCCAATCTTTCATAGTTGGGTATTGACCCTCAAAACCTCTTAGTTTTCCATCCATAAAATCTACAAACGATTGCCCCGAAATATCAATATATTTTCCTTCTCTATAAATAAAATACATTGGCACTTGAAGGATATAATTCAACCAAGATTCGTAACCGAAATTAGGGTCAAATACTATTCCTGGAACACCTGTCCTATCAGGATCAGTGTCAGTCCATACCATGGCTCTTGAGGATAAATAGCCACTAGCCTGCCCTTCAATAAAAGGAGAGTTTGCAAACAAAGCTGTTGCAACTGATTGAAGAGCCAAAGATATTTGAAATTTCTGAACCATATCTTGCTCACTAAAATAATCAAGATTAACTTGAATTGTGCAAGTTCGGAGCATCATATCAAGCCCAAGATTCCCAACTTTAGGCATATAATTTTTCATGATTTCATATCGGCCTTTAGGCATCCAATTTTGATCAGATCGTGACCACTTTGGATCATAACCTAATCCAATCATAGACAACCCTAACTCACTCATTACATCTTTCATCATCTTTAAATGTAAACCTGTCTCTTTACAGGTTTGATGAAGTGTCTCAAGGGGCTTTCCGGATAATTCTAATTGACCACCAGGTTCTAGAGATATGGATGCACCTGTGTGATCTCTGAGAGCTATTGTATTATTATTTTCTAAGGATTTTTTCCCAGTTATTTTTTTCTGCCAGCTTGTTAAGTAATTCACTAATACCTGATTTACCAAAATAACCTACTCTATTAAAACTATTTTCATGAAAGACGAATTTTTCATGTTCAGTACCTATTTTCCACTCTTTTTTTGGCTTTTCTCCTGATACAAACCAATCAATTAGGTCATTTTTTTCTAGTTTTGACATTCAGTCCTCATCTATATTTCAAATAATTATTAAGAAGAAAAATTAGAAAATACAACATAATATTAAAATATTAATTTATAATATATTCTTTCATATCACCATTCATTATATGCCAGAAAACTAAACCACTTATAACCGCCGTTTCAGATCTCAATATCCTTGGCCCTAAGTTTATTGGAACAACAAATTCTTTTGATTTAAGAAAACTTATTTCATTTTGAGAAAATCCTCCTTCAGGCCCTATTAAAATGGCTCCAGATGGATTAAATAAAGCTTGATGGTTAAAACACCTTTCTTCTTTTTGGTTGCGCTCAGTTTCATCACCATAGAAAATCTTTCTGTTTTTATTCCAAGAACAAATTACATCAGCAAGCTTTTGAATTGGTTTAATTTCAGGTATCGTAATTCTTTCACTTTGTTCTGATGCCTCAATAACTATTTCTTGCATCCTTTTTAAATTTATATTTCTTGTTATAGTTCTCTCCGTAATAACTGGTACTAAACAAGAAGCGCCTAATTCTGTTGCTTTTTGAATAATAAAGTCTGTGGAACTTTTCTTTACAGGCGCAAAGACAACCCATATATCTGCTTTTTTTTCTGGATCCTTGATTTTTTGTAAAAGCTTTATTGTCAGGTTTCTTTTTGAATCATTTATTATCTTACCCGTAAATTCTCCATCAACCTCATTAAAAATTGATAATATGTCATCTCTTTTTCTTCTCATAACGTTAGTTAAATAATGCAATTGTTTTGACTGAATTTTTATTTCTTGATGAACCTCTAGCTTGCCATTTACATATAGCCTAATTTTTGCTTTGTATGATAAGTCTTTCATCTTAGAGAACCTATATTCTTAAAATTAATTTAGCCACCAATTGTTTTAATGACACTATAATGATATGCCATTATTTATGAATATACCAAAATTTAATAATTCAGATATCATAGAAAACGGCTGGTGGAACATTTTACCTAAGAAATTGGTAAAGTGGGTAAGGTTAGGAAGATTTGATCGACCCGTTGGATTTTGGTTACTTTTATTACCTGGTTGGTGGGTGTTGGCCCTTACTGATATAAAGTTTATAAATTGTATAAAACTAATGATCATATTTCTTATAGGCGCTGTAGTTATGAGAGCAGCAGGCTGCACTATAAATGACTTATGGGACAAGGATATTGATAAAAAAATTTCTAGAACAAAAAAAAGACCAATTGCTAATGGAGACATATCAAATCAACAAGCATTTTTTTTCTTAGCTTTTATGCTGTTAATTGGTATAATTTGTCTATACCAACTTAATATAAATACGTGGTATGTTGCATTATCCTCCCTCCCCTCTAGTTATCATTTACCCCCTAGCAAAAAGATTTACTAAATGGCCTCAAATTATTTTAGGTTTAACATTTAGTTGGTCTGTGCCAACAGCTTGGTCAGCTGCAAGTCAAGAATGGAACATCGGTATTTTTATAATGTATTTTGCTACAGTATTTTGGATCATTGGTTATGACACCATATATGGTTGCCAAGACAAAAGTGAAGACGAAGTTTTTGGAATACAAAACTCAGCAGTATCAGCTAAAAACTTTCTAACTACGTTTGTAGGATGTATGTACTCTTTTACATTTATTTTATTGTTAATAGGTGGATATTTTTTAGAAGCTAGTTTTTTTTGGTTTATAGGTGTAGCTGTAATTGGATGTCATTTTATCAATCAAGTCCTAAAATTAAAAAACTTAAATAAGAATGCCCCCCTTAAAATATTTAAATCAAATGTAACAGTTGGATTGATTTTGACAATTTCTTCTTTAGGTAATTATATTAATTTCATAAAGTAAAATTATATCTTATATTTTGATCTGAAAAAACCATCTACTAAAATCATATGTGGAAATGTTAGTGCCGCTAAACCAATAAATGTCACTTTTAAAATTGCCTCAGGAAAAATATTTAAATTTAAAATGTAATAAAGAGCAACTGCTCCACCTAACCAACTTAAAACTGAAAGAGTAATCATTAATGATATGGCTTTACCTTTCTTCATAAAATTAAGCAAAGTAGGAACAACTCTCTTCATGTGATTAAAGCTATGTATCAAGCAAAAATATATGGCAAATGCAGGCAATGGAGGAAGCAGAGTGATAAATACGATTATAATAATAATTAAACTTATATAATTTCTAGATAATTTCATCTTTTTAAAATTAAAAACAATGAAAATTAACGCACTTAACCAAAGAAATATCCCTAAATATAAACATGTCCATAATAATGATAATTGATTCCCTGATAAAACAGAAAAAAAATAACTAACCTCAAGTTTATTACAAAAAATAATACCTAATACGACTAAACCACCATGGAAGTAACCATTTATCAAATAAGTTTTATTTTTTTTCCAATCTAAATCACCACAACCAAAATGAAAAATACTTATAAATAAAAAAAAGATAAGACTAACTACTGGAAAAAAATACCACATTATGATTACACCAGCAGAAACTAATAAATAAGCTCCAAAAAAACCTAACTGTAACATGAGTCTTTTAGAACAACCTAATGTAATGGAAATTGCACCGTCTAGAGCTCCGTGAGGAATACCCACAAATATAATTAAAAACAATGATACATAGTCAATCCAATTTAAAGAAAGATCTAACATTATTTAAATATAATTTTAAAAAAAGATTTAATGAAGGGTATTTTGGGCATTGAAAAAATTATTTTCAAATTAGTTTTAAAATCACAATTACCTGACATAAACCTTGCCATTTCGTCACCATTTATATTTTTTGCTAAGTTAGAAAATATAGTTGGGGCTATTTCAGGATATTTATCTATAACTCGAATAAAAATTTTATCTAAAAATAAATCTATTTTGGAATGAATGTTAGTATTAATTTTTTTACCTGAAATTAACTGATCCTTTATTTGTAACACTTGTTTTTGTATAAACGTAAATGCATATCCTGTAGAGGGCCTTACAGCGCCTCCTCTAGTTCCAATATTGAATCTGTTTTTCGACATTAAAGATACATCATGCATAGGAATTATTCCTTTTTCATGATTGCTTTTTGTAAACGATTTTAAATTATAATATTTTTTTAAATATTTTAAAATTGCTTTATCGTAAAAATTATTGGACTCCAAGTGTTTTGAAAACATGGTGGATTCTACTAAAGCAGTTTTTTTACTGAATGGAAGAAGATAGATAAAGTGCATGCCCTTAGATTGATCGCACCTAAAGTCCATTAAAATAACAGTTTTATCGTCAAATATTTCATCTTTTGAATTAACTACATAACCCTCAAAATGTTGCAATAAAATATTTGATGGCATTTTAGGCGGCCTACTATCAAAAATATAATCCCCATTTAACTTATAATTTCCATCAAATAACTCTTCATTATCTTCTAAAATTTTTCTATTAAATAGATTTACTTGTTTATTCTGAAGTTTGCTTAGGCAAAAATTTAACCATTTTTGCCTTTTAATAACACAATAAGGATGTTTTTTTGAAGATAATATATTCTTTGAATTACTAGTTATTATAGCCCAGTTATTCCAGGAACAATAAGAATTATCATAAGCTTCTTGATTCTCTTTAAATTTCCAAAATCCCCAGTAATGATCGTTTATAGGTTGATGTTGGTCTTTCAAAAATAAATTAAATTTATATTGTGGTAATAAATTATTAAACCTAGCTAATGAAAATGCCGCACAACCACCACCAATGATATTTATTTCTTTACTACTCACTTACAATAATCTCTTTTAAAAACTTATGTAGTTCAGGATCATGATTTTTTTGATTTTTGTTTCTAACAAATTCTTCAATTATTTTAAAAAAAGTGACTTTTGCTTTTGTTATATTTGATGTTACTTGCCTTCCATTGTACCAACAATAATTTTTTAACTTTAATTGAATACCTATTTGTCTATATACACCCGATGCAATTGAAATTGCTATTCTAGTTTTCAATGGCAAAAAGATTAACCCTTGAGTTCCACTATAATAATATTTCTCTGCGAGATTTAATAATTTTTTTATACCAAAAGATACTGTTCTAAATATCTCTGTATTGTTATCATTTACACCTCGTATCATAGCATTGGGAGAAATATTATCTATCCATGAACCTGGTATATAACGTCTTCCCATTTTTGCATCTTCTAAAACATCTCTTGCAATATTAGTAAGTTGCATAGCTATTCCAAGATCAATAGCAAATAAATAAGCGTCTTTATTTTCACAATTAAGAGCATCACACATCATTAAGCCAACAGTTCCAGCGACATAATATGAATACTGAATTAATTCTTCTTCTTCTTTAAACAATACAGTACTTTGATCTAAAATTAACCCATCAATTAGATGCGTTGCTGCTTTTTTGGAGTATATATTAAAAAAGCTTGGATATTTTAAATTACAATTATTTTCAAATTTTAATTCTTTATGATTTATAAGATTTAATTTTATTTCTTTTAATTTTGTAATGACCTTTTTTCACCACTATCGGCTATATCATCTAAAACCCTACAAAATTGATATAATTCAGAAGCCCTATCGATATATGCAGAAGGCAAAAATTTACCAGCCCAGTAAAAACTTTTACCATTTTTTTTTAATGTTAATTTAGCATCTGAAATATGTTGATCCATAAAAGATCTCACCTATTTGATTAAGCTCTCTACAATTTTTGCAGACGATAATACACCAGGAACACCTGCACCTGGATGTGCTCCCGCTGCAGCAAAAAATAAATTATTAATATGAGGGTCTTTATTATGATATCTAAACCATGCTGATTGTGAAAAAATAGGCGCGATAGAAAAACCTGCCCCATGTGTTGAACGATAATCATTTTTAAAATCTAAAGGTGTCATAAAAAAATCATCACATATATTATTTTTAAGATCAGGCAAAATTGTTTTTTCAAGAGCTTCTATTATTCTATTTTGTAATTTGACACCTTCTTTACTCCAATCAACATTACCTTGAAGGTTTGGAACAGGGCATAATACGTAAAAGCTATCACAACCTTTAGGTGCAAAGCTTTTATCAGTTGCAGTTGGTCTATGAATATATAATGAGAAATCTTTACTTAAAATTTTGTTATCAAAAATATCTTTTAACAAACCCTTAAACCTTTTACCTAACCAAATTGAATGATGAGCTATATTATTATATTGTTTTTTGGTTCCAAAAAATAATACAAACATTCCCATTGAATAAGATGTTAATTTTTCTGGTAAGAATTTTTTTCTTTTATGAATATTTTTTGTTTTTAATATTTCTCTATAAAAGTAGGTGGATCTCCATTGAAAATAATATTATCTGCTGAAAAAAAATCACCATCCATGCTTTCTAATTTATCTATCCTACCATTATTTTCAAAAGCACTTTTTATATCTACATTGTATTTAACATCAACTCCAGAGCGCTCTAACAATTTGGTTAACTCTGCAACTAACTTACCAGTTCCTCCCATACTAAAATATACTCCCCAATTTCTTTCAAGAAAGTGAATTAAGGCATAAATTGAAGTGGTTGAAAATGGATTTCCACCAACTAATAGTGGGTGGATTGAAAAAGCTGCTCTTAAATTTGGGTCTTTTATAAATTTGTTAACAAGCTGAGCAACTGTTAGGTAACTTTTTAATTTCAGTAAAGCTGGTATTTGTTTTAGCATAAAAAAGAATGAATTAAAGGGTTTGTCAGCTAACTTTGTAAATCCTACGTCAAATATAGATTTTGATGCTTTCAATAAATTCTCATAATTATTAGCATCGTCAATAGAAAACTTCTTCATTTCTATTTTTGTTTTTTCAATTGTTTGTGAATAATCAAAAGTTTGTCCATCATGAAAATGGAACCTGTACCATGGGTCTAATGGTTTAAACTCAATATAATCCTCTCTTTTTTCATTGAAAAGTTCAAAAAGTTCATCAAATAAAAAAGGAGCAGTTATTACTGTTGGACCAGCATCATGTTTAAAACCATTTTTGTTGAAGACTTGAGCTCTACCTCCTAAAGCATCTAGTCTTTCTAGTAATGTTACTTTATGACCAAGAGCTTTTAATCTTAAGGCAGTTGCAATACCTCCAAAGCCACCACCAACTACAATACTCTTAATTTGATTTTGATTTTTTATAATATGTTTCATTTTTTCTAATTGATACTGAAGTAATTATACTATTACGTTTTTGAAACAAAAAAAAGCCTGCAGAACAAACTGCAGGCTTTTTGTATAAAATTTAATATTTTATGCTTCTGATTCAGTAACCGCAACATTCCAAATAATCACACCAAATGCAATTTTGTTAAGAACGTCAGCCAAGTTATAGATGATATTTAGTGAGTTTGCATCTACACCACCGGCCATGTAACCCATGAAGTAGCCGATTGGATAAATAGCCCAACCAATTGTAACAATCCATCTCATTGTTGAGAAAGCAGATCTAACTGATTCTGGAGCTTCTTCACTTGCTTTACTTGCTTCACCAGCAAATATTTCATACAAGATATAAATCCATCCAACCATTCCGATAACAAAACCAAGTGTTGCATTCATGTATCCAGCTTCACCCATATATCCACCGATTAACATTACTAATGAACCTATCATTAACTTCCAGAACACGCCTCCAGCTACAGCTGTACAAGCTCTTAGAATAATATAGAATTCTACCATTAATAATGGAACAGTAATTAACCAGTCAATATATCTGTAAACTGTAGGTGTTTCACCAGTACCCACCCAAACATCTCTCATGTAGAAGTAGTGGACAGCTGCTACTAGTGTAACTAGACCAGAAACTGTTAATGAAGTTTTCCACTTTGCTGAAACTCTTTGTGTTTCCATAAAGAAAAACAACGTTGCGGCCATAAGCGCCATAGAAATTAACCAGAAACTAATTCCTACAAAATCATCTGACTTTAAATTTGCAGTATCTGCAGCATTAGCCAGAAATGGTAATGACGAAATAAAAGCTGCCGGCACGGCATATTTTAAAATTTTATTAAAAGACATTTATAAACTCCCCTTATATTGTCATATTTTCTAGCCACTGCTAGATATTTACACTATTAAATAGTGTCTCAAAGAAGACAATAAAAAAGAATTTGTGGTTAATCAACAAATAAAAAAATTTTTTATGTGTTTTTTTAACCTTATATATACTAATATATTGTTTTTAAACAATTTATTTACTGATAACAATTATCATTTTTATGTTTTAGGAAGGTATTTTACATGGATACGGTATTATTTGGTGGCTTAGGGTTTCTAATTTTATGTGGAATTTGTTTTCTTACAATACGATTTATAGACAGATCTTCTTTAAAAGATAGAAATAAAAGATTATTTAACTATGCCGTTTTGGGAACTTTAATTATTGCAACAATATTAATTTTTAGATGGCATAGCGGCACATATTTAATAAGCAATTAAGTCTTATAGAACTAAATAACTAAATCGCCTTTACTCTTAACATCAATAATTTCCCAATTAGGGCTTTTAGGTTTAATGGCTATCTTTTTTAAATTCTTATGTAACTTAAACCGATATTCTTTATTATCTATCACTTCTGTTAACCATTGTTCTAAACTTTGTTTTTTATTTTCTAAATTATTCATCGTAAATGATAATGCTTTATATTCGTCAATACTATCTAGCTTTGTCTTTGATCCATAAATAGAAGACAATCTTTTAGGAACGCTTTCATTAAAGGGAAGTACACCAGCTACAGATACATAACCATAAATATCATTAGAATATTCAAAATCTGTTAACTTTACACTACCTCGTTGTAATTTAACAAAATCATAAGCAATGCCTACAGCCTCTGTTAAGTGCATTATGTTCAACTGTTCTTCTTTCAGCCAGAGAACATTAAGATCAACGATCGTACCATCACTTGGCCATTGTGTCGCGGGTAGTGAACCATAAGCTGAGATTGATGCTGCATAAACAATGTCAGAATCAAATAACTTTGCTGGAGTTACACAAATATCCTCATTTAATGAAAATTTTCTTTTTAATTGATAAGGCGATCTATTAGAACCAACAGATAATATTGGAATTCTATTTTCTAAATTAAAACAAATATCTTTAACAAATTTACCTCTATAAAATGAGAATGGATAATTTGGAGCATAATAAGGGTAATTTATAGCTCTATTATAAGATGAGAATTCAGGAAATAAATCATTATTATCTTTTTGTTTTAAATCTATCATTATATAATTATACTAATTATAGACCAATTTTTTCGTCGTATCCTAGAGCTATATTCATACATTGAACTGCAGCACCAGAAGCACCTTTACCTAAATTGTCTAATCTTGAACAAATAACAATTTGTTCATTAGCATCATTCCCAAAAATATTTATGTCTAATAAATTTGTATCAACAAGATTATCAGGTCTTAAGTGACCTTTAGAATTAAGGCCTTCATTTTTTTTAAGAACCTTTATAAATTGAGAATCTAAATAAAACTCCTCCATTACTGACTGAATTTTTTTCGTGTCAATTGGGGAAATAAACCAATTAAAATGTATTGGAATTGATACAATCATTCCTTGTATAAAGTCACCAACAGATGGGCAAAATATTGGATTGAATTCTAAATCATTATGAAATTTTATTTCTGGCAAATGTTTGTGATCAAGTGTCAGGCCATAATTAAATTGGGGGGCATGATCTTTTTCATTAAAATAACTAATAAGATTTTTCCCACCCCCAGAGTAACCACTAACTGCATTAATCACTAACGGTTCACTAGGCGATATTAATTTATTTTCTAATAGTGGCTTTATTATAACATTTGCCCCAGTTGCATAACATCCTGGCACGGCTATTCTTTTGGAACCAATGATTTTATTTCTATAGCTAAGGCCTAACTCAGGAAGCCCATATGACCAACTTGGATTTGTTCGATGAGCTGTCGAGGCGTCAATAATTATTGGAGACTTATCTCCGAGTTCATCAGCTATTTTAGTAGTCTCAATTGATCCACCATCAGGTAAACATAAAAATGTTACATCTGACGCCTCTAACATTTCTTTTTTATATGAAAGGTCTTTTCTTTTAGACTGTTCTACAGGTAAAATATTTACATTCGGATGTTGACTTAATCTTTCACGAACTTGAAGGCCTGTGGTTCCCACTTCACCGTCAATAAAGATATTTTTTTTCATTTTAACCCTTTTAATCACTCAATATTGATTGCAACAAACTTAACAGTATATTAATAAATCAAGTATACCTTTTTAACAATTTTCTTTTTTATTAGGAACTATATATGTGCGCCAAACAACTAAACGATAAAGATGTTATGAATATTTTAATAGATACGGCCTTATCAAATGGTGCAACAGCAGCTGATTGTGTATTGTCAAGAAGCCGTGGTCTGTCACTTACTCGTAGGTTAGGTAAAGATGAAACCATAGAAAGATATGAAGACTTTGATACTGGTTTAAGAGTCTTTGTTGGAAATCAAATTGCATCTGTGTCAACCAATGATAATTCTGAGACTGCTATTAGGGACGTAGCAAAAAGAGCTGTAGATATGGCAAAAATTGCTCCACAAGACGATTTCAGTTTAATAGCTAGTCAAGAAACACTTAAATGATTTTCCTATACAGAATTTCATTTCAGTTGACAGCTATGACGAAGTTGAACCTAATATTGATATTATCCGAGATAGAGCTAAAGAAGTTGAAGATTCAGCTTTAAGTGTAAAAGGGATAACTAATAGTGATGGAGCTGACGCTTCATGGGGAGAAGGTGAAACGCTTTTAATGACTTCAAACGGTTTTTTTGGAAGCTCTAAAAAGTCAAATCATAGTGTTTCAGTTGTAGTCATTGCTGAAAAAGACGGTAAAATGGAAAGAGACTACGATTACTCTTCAAAAGTTTTTGGAAAAGATTTAAGAAATTCAAATCAAATTGGTATTGAAGCAGCAAAAAAAACACTCGCTAGAATGGGTGCAACAAAACCATTGACTGGTAAATACCCAGTGATATTTGACCCAAGAGTATCTAGATCAATAGCTGGCCATTTTGCCTCAGCAATAAATGGATCTGCTATAGCCCGTAAAACTAGTTTTTTAAAGGATATGCTTAATAAACAAATTGCTAATCCCTCTATAAATGTAATTGATAATCCTTTTTTAAAACGCGGTCTTGGCTCAAGATTATTTGATGCAGAAGGTTTAGGTTCAAGAAAATATACTTTAATTAAAGATGGTATTCTACAACAATGGTTATTAGACTTATCTTCTGCAAAACAATTAAATTTAAAACCTTCAGGAAATGCTAAGAGGGGAATTAGTGGACCTCCTTCACCTGGGACCAGCAACTTTATGATTTCACCAGGAGACGTTACTCCAGAAAATTTAATTAAAAATGTTAGCGAAGGTTTTTTTGTAACCGATATGATAGGTAGTAGTGTCTCTATGATTACAGGCGATTATAGTCGTGGAGCTAGTGGATTTTGGATAAAAAATGGTGAGCTATCAATCCCAATTACTGAAGCCACTATTGCTGGCAACTTAAAAGAAATGTTTATGACACTTCAACCAGCAAATGATATAGATTATTCACATTCTATTAATAGTCCAACTCTATTAATTGAAGGAATGACTATTGCAGGGAACTAGTTAATTGAAAAAACAAGATGATGAAATTAACTTCAACAGATTGTCAGCTTGGTTTGATATGCTAATCAAAGATCATGGCTTCTTGAGGCTTTGTTATAACAATTTTTACAAAGTAAATAATAATATTTACAGAAGTAATATGCCAACTCCTTTAAGGATAAAAAAATACAGTAAAATTGGGATAAAAACTATTATAAATTTAAGAGGTGTGAGGAAGGATGGTGGCTGGCTCCTAGAAAATGAAGCATGCCAAAAATATAATATTAAATTAATTGATTTTAGAGCTAGATCTAGAGCTGCGCCTGAAAAAGAAATGATTTTTAATGCAGAAAAACTGTTTAAAGAAATAGAATATCCTGCTCTTATACATTGTAAATCAGGTGCTGATAGAGCTGGCATTATGTGTGCTCTTTACATGTTAATTTATGAAAAAGAAAAGCCTGAAATTGCAAATAAACAACTATCATGGAAATATTTACACATAAAGTGGGCAAAGCCTGGAGTTTTAGATTCATTTGTCAAAGAATATGGAGTTGAATATAAAAAATCTAAACAAAAGTTTATGGATTGGGTTAAAAAAAAATACGATCCAATAATGTTAGAGAAAAACTTTAGATCCATATGGTGGGTTAATAGACTAGTTGATGATATTCTTAAAAGAGAATGATAAACTAAACATTATTAATATTAAGCTTGTAGAGCTTTCTGTATAAGCTTGACTTCTTTACTAGGTCTTGATGCTTACCAAGACCCACTATCTTGCCTTTATTAAATAATATTATTTGATCAAAGTTTAGGATATTAGATAATTTATGGGCTACTGTAATAGTTGTTTTATTTTTAGTAAGTTTTTCTAAAGCTTTATTTACTTCATCCTCGGTTTTAGCATCCAGAGCACTTGTAGCCTCATCTAATAATAGTATAGGCGCATCTTTTAAAATTGCTCTTGCAATAGATATACGTTGTCTTTGTCCTCCAGAGAGATTTTTCCCTCCTTCGCCTAAAAGAGTATTATAACTATCGGCTTGTAGTCTTAATAAATTTATGTATGCCTGCATTTTTTGCAGCTTTAATTATATCATCATCTTTAGCGTCTAAATTTCCAAATCTTATATTTTCTAAAAAAGTTTTATTATAAATGACTGTATCTTGACTAACTAATGCGACATTATCTCTGAGAGAGTTTAAGTTTATATTTTTTAAACTTTGTTGATTTATAAAAATTTCACCCGATAGCGGATCATAAAATCTAGATATTAGATTAACAATCGATGACTTACCTGCGCCGCTCTGGCCAACTAAGGCAACTTTAGTGCCCGCTTCAATAAAGAAGTTAATATTATCCAAAGCTTTTATTTTGTTTGTGTAAGAAAAATTAACGTTTTTAAATGTAATATTTGGAGGGCTTTTTTTATTAAGTTTTAATTTAACCGCTGAATGTGAATTCGATATTTTTGAAGCAACATTTAACTGACTATATATTCGATTTAATGCTGATAAAGCTTCTTGTAACACAGTATTAAATGTACCTAAAGCTCTGGCAGGTTGTGCTATCATGAGAAGAGCAGTGACATAACCAACAACACTTCCAGGGGACAACTCCCCCATTGATACCCTATAACTGGCTAAGCCAATAACACAAGCGGCTGCCACACCACCGAGAACTTCTAAAATAGGTAAAACTTTTGCTCTTCCAATCACGAGATTGAACATTTTGTTAAAGAGTACGTTTAATACATTCTCTGATCTTTTAATCTCCATTTTTTCTAAATTATACGATTTAACCATTCTAATTCCCTGTAACATTTCAGTCAGAGTTGAGGTAACTGTTTCCATCTGTTCTTGGAGAGTCGTTGCTATAATTTTTTGTTTTTTTCCTATTTTAAATATGGGTTTTAAAGCAATTGGATATATTACAAAAACTAAAATAGATAACAACCAATCCAACCATATTAAATAAGACATTAATGCAATAATTGTTAAAGTATCTCTAATTAAATTATTAATGCTTCTCTCAAACCCGTCCTTGATCAAAACAACATCATTCATTATTCTTGAAACGTGATTACCAGATGAAAGTTTATTTAACTCTAAAAGGTCAGCACTTATTATATGTTTAGTAAGATTTTTCTGAATATCTACAGAAATTGATAATGATATTTTTGATACTTGTTTAATTTGAAAAAACATGGCTATACCTCTAATAATTGCAACTAAAGCAATAACAAGAGGTAATGTTATCCAATCATTATTTCTACTGTCTAATAAACCATCAAAAACAAGCTGTATTAAATATGGATAAATAGATGCCGTGATCGCAACTAAAACCAATAATAAAAAAGCGAAGAATATGTCAAAAGTATACTTAGAGACAAAATCAAACCAAAAACTTTTAATTACATTTTTATTTATATTTGAAATTATTTAACTTTCTCCCAACTCAATCAGCAATAATAAAATACAATATTAACTTATTATATTAATAAAGTGTATAGATAGTTATTTTGTTTTATGTAATTTTAATTTAAATTCACCTTTAAATATATTAGTAACTTTTGGATTAGAAGATGCGTGTAATAAAATATTTTAGCAAAACTAAATTTGGCCAGAGGTTCATAGGTTTTGTGTTTTATTCACTTACTAGTTTTGTACATCGTTCTATAAGATGGAAATATCTAATAGAGAGTGAAAAATCTAATATATTTAATAATAATCAAAAAATGATTTTTTGCTGTTGGCATAATAGATTATTTTTAGGACCTCATATTTTACCAAGAAATAGAATAATTAATGCCCTTCAATCCAGTCATTCTGACGGCATGATTACTTCAACAGCTTTTAAATTTCTTGGGATGAACGTTATTTTAGGATCGTCTAATAGGGGTGGAATGCAAGCATTCAGACAAATGGTTAAATGCATACAGTTAGGCGAAAGTGTTGCTATTACTCCTGATGGCCCTAAAGGTCCTAAAGAAAAAGTAAAAGATGGAATAATAAAACTAGCACAAATAACAAATTCACCCATAATCCCACTTGTCTGGTCTACTAAAAAATTTAAAATAATAAATTCATGGGATAATTTTGTTATACCTATGCCATTTTCAAAAGGGGTATATAGTTTTGGAAAACCCATTTACATTAAAAAAAAGATTAACGAAAATGAATTAGTAATGTTCAAACAAAAACTTGAACTTGAACTTAAACGTCTTACAAAGTTGGTTAATCAAGAATTAAGTTAAAATTATTTAGGCTTTAAAAGAGAGATACATGTCACTTACTATCTACAATTCAATATGGGGATTTGTTAAGTTTATATTAGAACCTTATTTAGAAAGACGTGTTAAAAAAGGTAAAGAGGACGTTCACAGGATTAATGAAAGATATGGTATTTCAAATAAAATTAGACCCAAAGGGACTCTGATATGGTTACATGGAACTAGTGTAGGAGAGTCAGTTGCTGCATTAGCATTAGCAAACTCAATGAAAAAAAATGGTTTTGGTAAAAATAATAATGAGTTTTTTTTATTAACAACTAACACTTTGTCCGCTGCAAAACTAATCAAGGATAAAATTAAAAAAGGTCTGCCTGCTATTCATCAGTATCACCCTTATGATCATCCTGAATTTGTTTCTAAATTCCTAAGACACTGGAAACCTAGTATGGCAGTCTTTTTGGAATCTGATTTTTGGCCTAATTTAATATACTTAACGTCAAATACAAAAATTCCTACTATTCTAGCATCCTCTCAAATGTCAGACAAATCTGCACGTTTTTGGACAGGGTTAGGTTATTTTTTAGCAAGAAAAGTTTTTGGCAAAGTGGATCATGTGCTAGCTGTTGACCCAAAGCAAGAAGCTCTTTTTAAAAAACTAGGCGCCAAGAATGTAAGAAGCCTTACAAGCTTGAAATCAATTGCAGATAAACCGCCAGTAAACAAAAATTATATTTTTAATTTAAAAAAGGATTTATCAAAAAAGAAAATATTACTTGCATCATCCACCCATCCTGGTGAAGAGGAACTAATGATTAAGTTAGCAGATTTTTTAAGAAAAAATGCTAAAGATGATGTATTAATTATAATTGCCCCCCGTCATATTAAGAGGAGTTTATCTATTCAAAATAGAATCAAAGCTGCAGGTTTTGATATAAAGTCTAGAAGTAAAAAAGAGTTTCCATCTAAAAATGATGTTTTCTATCTTGCTGATACGATGGGTGAAATGGGCTCTTTAATTGAAATAGCAGATCTTGTTTACGTCGCAGGTTCCATGGTTCCTGCTGGAGGCCATAGTCCATCTGAAGCATCACAATTTGGTAAAGCAGTGATAATGGGACCTCACACAGAAAAATGTAATGCGCAAATCAAGGATCTTGTATGGTCAGGTGGTGCTATCCAGATTGAAAAGAATAACAACATGAATAAGAATTTTACCGATAGTATCTTTGAACTATTAAGTAATCCAGAACGTATTGAGGATATGGGCAAAAACAGCCTGATTGCCTCCGGGTATGCTCAACAACGCGCAGATGAAGCAAGCGTATATTTATTAAAATTACTTCAAAAAAATGATAAAAAAAAGCTCTTGTATAATGATTAACACACCAAAATTTTGGTATAAAAAAGATTTAATTTCTAAATTCAAAACCCTTTTATTGCTTCCTTTTTCTATTGTCTGGATCCTACTTTCATTAATTAAGAAAAATTTTGTAAAAAAATATAAATCCCATCTAAAAGTAATTTGTATAGGTAACTTAAGTATTGGTGGAACAGGAAAAACACCCTTTTCAATACAAACATATAAAATATTAGAAATCCTAGGTTATAAACCTGTGTTTTTAACGAGAGGGTATAGAGGTCTTACAAAGGGTCCAATCCTAGTAAACAAGTCACATAACCACAAAGATGTAGGCGATGAAGCCTTATTATTAAGCAAAGTAGGCACAACAATTGTATCATCAAACAGATGTATAGGAGCTAAATATATTGAAAACCTAAAAAAGAACTATGATATAATCATAATGGATGACGGACTTCAGAACTATCAATTAGAACAAGATATCAAATTACTATTAATAGATAAAAAATTATTATTTGGGAATGGATATTGTATACCTGCAGGCCCATTAAGACAGACAATTACTCAAGGTTTAAAGAAAATTGATGCAATAATTTTTACAGGTGACGGGGATACCAAAGATATAAATCTCAATTTTATTAACAATATTCAAAATTTTGATACTAAATTAGAAATAAAAAACACTTTTAAAACAAAACAAAATAATTTTTTAGCATTTTGTGCATTAGGTAATCCTATAAAGTTTTTTAATACACTTAAGAAAAATAATTTTAAAATTGTATTAACAAAATCTTTTCCAGACCACTATGAATATAAAAACAAAGATATAAACACATTAAAAGAAGAGGCTGATAATAGAAACTTAAAACTAATTACGACTGAAAAAGACTATGTTAAGATTGATGATAAAGAAAATGAAATAAGCGTTCTACCAATTGAAATTAACTTTAGTAAGGCAGATGGTAATAAATTTAAATCATTTTTAAAGGAAAAAATAAATGACTGACCCCATCAGTTTTAAACTTAAGAAACACTTTGATAGATATATTCATGATCCCATTGCAGCGCTGATTGCTATTCCTTTATTTTTAATACTTAAAATTTTACCTTATAAATTATCTTCCTATCTATGTGGTACTTTAATGTACTTAATTGCACCGTTTACCTCATATAATAACCGTGTGAAAAGACATATGTGCATAGCCTTTCCTAAAAAATCATCTAAAGAAATTAACAAACTTGTATTTAGACATTGGTTTATGCTCGGCCAAACAATTGGTGAAATGCCTCATATAAACAAAATGCTAAAATTAGGCGTTTTAGAAACTGATGGCTTAGAAAAAATTAAAACTGGCCCTGCTATTTTAGTAGGAGCACATATGGGCAATTGGGAATTTTTACTAAGAGTTGGAAATCTAGCTGGAAGGAGAGCTGGTTATGTATTTAGACCAATTAATAATTGGATATTAAATAAAATACAAATCCATAGAAATAAAGACGCTAATGCAGATTTTTATAGGAAAGGACGTCTGGCTGCAATTGGAATGGCTAGCAAAATCAAAGCTGGAGAAATTGTAGGCTTAACTGGCGATCAATTACTAAGAGAAGGTATTAATGTTCCCTTTTTTGGTGTAGAAACTCCTACTCCACAAGCCGCCGCAATCATGGCTTTGAAATGGAACACCCCAATTTATATGGTAAGAATCGAGCGATTTAATGGAATTAGGTTTAAGATGACGGTAGAGGATAAACTAAATATTCCTACGAATTTAGACAAAGAAAGAGCAACATATGAAATTACAAGATTAATTTCTTCTCGAATAGAAGAATGGATTATAGATAAGCCAGAACAATGGCTATGGGCGCATAGGCGTTGGGGGAAATAACTCAAAAGAAACTAAACATTACAAGTCCAATTGTCCTGATCTAATTTGATCAGAAAACTTTATCCTAACTCTAGCATTTTTAGGTGCTTCACTACTTAGCTTAATTGGTTTTCCTTCGTTATCCATTACTAGAGAAAATCCTCGCTCTAAAACCCTATTAAAGCTTGAAGCCTCTAAAAGCTGGTTGAGAGAATTTAACTTAGCCTCTTTTTTTGAAACAATATTTTCTAAATAATTTATGAATTTTGTTTCTAGAAGCTTTACTTTAGCGTCTAAGTTGTTAATCAAGATTTTTGGAGGAGTAAGTCTCTGAGCATATTGGCTAACTCTATTTCTGTTTTCAACAAATATAGCGTTAAACAAACTTTCTATATCTTTATAAATAAAGTCTAGCTTTTGATTTTTATTATTAAAGATTTGATCAGGTTTTCCTAAAAGTTTTATTAAACTATTTAACTGATCTTTGTTGTTGTTAATTTTATTTGTATATGAGGTGTTTAGTCTTAGTTTTAGTTCACTGATTCTAGCAAGTAATTCATCTCTTACTGGTACTGATTTTTCTGCGGCTCCCGTAGGTGTCGGAGCTCTCAAATCGGATACAAAATCTATTAACGTAGTGTCTGTCTCATGCCCTACTGCTGAGATGACAGGAATAGAACTATTAAACACTGATCTCACTACAATCTCCTCATTGAACGACCAAAGGTCTTCAAGGCTGCCACCTCCTCTTGCCACAATAAGTAGATCTGGTTTTTTAATATTTGTTTTATCAGTGAGTTGATTAAATTTATCAATGGCATTGGCAATTTGTTTTGCTGATCCATCACCTTGGACGGCAACAGGCCACAAATAAACATGAGACGGAAACCTATCTGATAATCTGTGTAAAATATCTCTTATTACAGCCCCTGAAGGACTGGTTATTACACCTATTTTTGCTGGCAGATAAGGAATTGGCTTTTTAAATTCTTGTTTAAACAAGCCTTCAGCAAGAAGTTTCTTTCTTCTATCTTCAAGCATTTTAAGGAGCGCACCTTCGCCGGCAATTTCCATATTATCTACAATAATTTGATATTTTGACTGTCCTGCAAAAGTCGTAATCTTACCAGTGCATATTACTTCCATACCTTCTTCGGGCCTAATCGACAGCCTAGGCATCGTGTACTTCCATATGATGGCAGCAATTGTTCCTTCTGTATCTTTAAGTGTGAAATAAACATGACCAGAACCTGGAAATGAAGGTCGTGAAATTTCACCTCTAATCCTTATATAACTAAAATTAGTTTCAACTAATTTTTTAATTACATGAGAAAATTCACCAACAGAATAAACTGGATTATTTGAATTATTTTCCATTAAAAATCATTACATTTTATATTTGTCATAAGTTGATACTATGGCATATTGTAAAAAATCTAAAGCATTTTGGAGTATATAATTTTATGAATATTTTAGTTGTTGGTGGTGGTGGCAGAGAACATGCGATAGCTCATTGCTTATCTAAATCTCCATTAACAAAAAATCTTATTGTAGCACCTGGAAATCCAGGTATTAAAAAATTTGCTGAATGTTATCCCATATCAGCCGATGATATTGAAGGACAATGCAAACTAGCTAAAGATAAAAATATAGACCTAGTTTTTATTGGACCCGAAATACCTCTAGTGCTCGGATTAAAAGATAAATTGTCTGAAATAGGAATTAAAGCCTTTGGTCCATCTGCGAAAGCAGCTCAATTAGAAGGATCCAAAACCTTTTCTAGAAATTTCTGTAAAAGGAACAATATTCCACAACCTGATTTTATATATTGTAATGATATAAAAACTGCAAAAGACCAAATAGAGCTATTAAATGGATACTGTGTTGTAAAAGCAGATGGTCTTGCTGCAGGCAAAGGAGTTGTTGTTTGTGATACAGTAGAAGAGGCTATAAACGCATCTACTCAAATGTTAGAAAATAATAAATTTGGAGATGCTGGTAAATCTATTTTAATTGAAGAAAGAATAACAGGTATTGAGGCAAGTATATTTGCAGTATCTGACGGGGATACTGCAATAATCTTAGGTACAGCTCAAGATCATAAAAGAGCATTTGATAATGATCAAGGGCCAAATACGGGAGGAATGGGCGCTATATCTCCCGCACCTGCACTGAATGACAGTTTAAATCAAGAGATTTTTAATAAAATTATAATCCCAACCATTAATGGAATGAAGTCAGATGGCATTGTTTATGAAGGTATTTTATACGCAGGCATAATGCTTACCAAAGATGGACCTAAAGTCATTGAGTTTAATTGTAGGTTTGGAGACCCTGAAACTCAAGTTGTTCTTCCTAGACTAAAAACAGATTTAGTCGAGATTGTTAAAAATACAGTCGACAAAAAACTCAACGGTATGAAAATTGATCTTTCTGACAATACTGCAATTACAGTTGTACTAGCCAGCCAAGGTTATCCAGGAGATTTTAAAAAAGGTAATGAATTACCGCTTCTCTATAAATACGATCAAGAAACAAAAATATCAATCTTTCATTCTGGAACCTCTGAAAATAACGAAAAAAAACTGGTATCTAATGGTGGTAGAGTTTTATCAGTTACTGCTATTGGACAAAACGTAAAAGAATGTAGAGATAAAGCTTACAAAACCATTGAAGACATAAATTGGGAAAAAGGTTTTTACAGAAAAGATATTGGTAAACTTTAGTTAGATCTTAACTTATTAAAAAAATCTTTCAATAATAGTTCCGATTCATCTTGTGAAAAACCAGAATAAATTTCTATAGAGCCATTAGCTTCATCTTTTTTAAGAACTTGAGGGCCATTTTCTATGGCACCTCCTTTTTTATCCTCTGCACCAAAATATAATCTTCTTATTCTAGTTTGTTTTATAATACCTGCGCACATTATACATGGCTCTAATGTTACCCAAAGATCGTAAGTATTTAAAAATCTATTTCCTGTGATGTGAAGGGCTTTTTCAATTACTAATTTTTCAGCATGACAAGTTGAGTTGTTATTGAGTTCTACTAAATTATGTGCTTTTGCAATTACCTCTCCCTTATCGTCAACTATCACAGCACCAACTGGAACCTCTTGTTTATTTTTAGCTTTCATAGCTTCTTCTATAGCAATGCTCATATAATTAATTTGATTAGACATTAATTTAACCCTTACTCCTTAGAAATATTGCTAATAATTATTAAAAGCTATAATACAAAACTATGAAAACATCTTTTAAAAAAAATAATTCTGAATTTTCTGAACAAAATAAAGAAAATCCAGTGCCAGAAATTTTAAAGACCAATTCGGAAAGAATAGCCAAGGTAATTGCTAGAGCTGGACTTTGTTCTAGAAGAGAGGCTGAACGATGGATTGTAAATGGACAAGTTAAACTTAATAACAAAGTTTTAACTGAATGTGGAGTGAATGTAACTTCAAAAGATATAATTGAAGTAAATGGTCAGCCTTTACCATCTCAGACCATTACAAAATTATGGCTGTATCACAAACAAAGAGGTCATTTAGTTACTAATAATGATCCTGAAGGTAGATTAACAATCTTTGAAGATCTCAAAAATAAAATAGACACGCGACTAATTTCAGTGGGTCGTTTAGACATGGATTCAGAAGGACTTTTATTACTTACTAATGATGGTGACTTGGCAAGAAAGCTAGAGTTACCTTTAACTGGTTGGTTACGTAAATACAGAGTTAGAGTTCACGGTTATGTGTTGGCAAAAGATTTAGAGCCTCTGAAAAATGGGATAACGGTTGACGGGATTAAATACGGCAGAATAGATGCCACATTAGATAGACAGCAAGGAAGTAACGCCTGGCTTACTCTAAGTTTTCGAGAAGGTAAAAATAGAGAAGTAAGAAAGGTTATGAACTATCTTGGTTATAATGTTAACCGTCTTATAAGAGTTTCTTTTGGCCCTTTTAATCTTAAAAATTTGCCTGCTGGTGAATTAGAAGAAATAAAAAGTAGAGTATTGAACGACCAATTAGGGTTATCAAAACTAAAAAAAACAAACAAAAAAAAAATAAAAGACTATGAGAATAATAAGTGGAAAATTTAGAGGGTTAAAACTTCACTCCCCACTTGATTCAAATACTAGACCTACATCTGATAGATTAAAAGAATCTCTATTTTCAATCTTAGAATCTCATAAATACAATCTGAATTTAAGCACATCTAAAGTTCTTGATATTTGCAGTGGAACTGGAGCACTAGGAATTGAAGCAATATCAAGAGGTACTGAACTTGTATATTTCATTGAAAAAGACCCAAAGGCAATTCACGTAATTGAAAAAAATATTTCAAAATTAAAGATAAACAATCAAAATGAAATTCAAATTAATTTAATAAAGGATGACGCAGTAAAGGCACTTAATAAAATAAGTACTATATTTAATATAATTTTTATAGATCCTCCTTATAATTCATCTATTATTGAAGAGTGTTTAATTGGCTTAAAAGAATTAAACTTAATTAATAATGACAGCTATATTTTTGCTGAAAGTAGTAAAAAAGAAAGTTTTCAAGTAGACGGATATGAAATATTTGACACTAAAGTATACGGTAAATCTAAGTTAACGATCTTAAGATTAATTAGATCAGGTTCTATTGAATAACTTTTCAATATCTTTTAATGAAAGACTTATAGAAGTAGGCCTTCCATGATTACATTGACCTGAATTAGGAGTTATTTCCATTTCTCTTAGTAAATTATTCATTTCAGTTTCATTTAAAACTCGTCCTGATCGAACAGACCTATGGCAAGCAATATTTCCTAATATCAAGTCAACTTTGGCAAGATAGGACGATGGCAAGCCAGCAGAAGATAAATCATCCCCTAAATCAATAATAATTTGTTTTATGTCTGCGTGCCCAATTAGCGCCGGAATTTCTCTAACTATAACCATACCTGCACCGAAAGGTTCAATAACAAAACCTATTTCTGATAATAAATCTATATTTTCTATGATTAAAGCTAATGGTATTGGCTGAAGATTTATTACTTCTGGAAGTAATAAAATTTGCTTTTCAATAGATTTATTTATTCGTGCAGACTTCATTTTTTCTAATACCAACCTCTCATGAGCTGCATGCTGATCTACTATTACAATACCATTTGAATTTCTTGAAATTATATAGTTTTTATTGAATTGCGCGAGAGCAACGCCTAAAGGAAAGTCATCTTGTTGATCATTTGGAGGTGTTGGATCTTCTTCATTAATACTTTTGATAGATTTTATTGATGGAGAAAGTTTATTATTTTCAAAGAATGTTTGAGTTTCATTAACATAGTTTTCTATATTAATGTTTTTGTGTGTCTCAAACCGAGTTATTGCCTCTTTGGAAATATCACCTGTAGTTTGACTAAAGCTAGCATTTAATTCACGGCTAATTGATCCAACTAATAAACTTCTTATCAAAGCATTATCTTGAAATCTAACCTCTGTTTTACCTGGATGAACATTTACATCTATAAACTCAGGGGGAACCTCTATAAATAAACAGAAAATGAGGAAATCTTCCTTTTGGAAGTGTATCACGGTAAGCAGCTCTTATCGCACCTGATAAATTTCTATCTTGAATACACCTCCCGTTTACAAATAAATATTGCTGATTATGATTTGATTTGTTCATAGTGGGCAGACTAATTAAACCATGTATCTTTGCAAATTTTTCTTCTTTAATAGGTTTGACATTATTTATTTTTATAGCTTCCTCTGTAAAACTCTGACCCATAATATTTGTTATTCTATTCAAAAATAAGTCGTCGGAATTGAGTTCTGGTTTAATATTTAATAATTCTTTACCATTTGCTTGAAATTTAAAGCCAATCTTTGGATTTGCCAAAGCTTGCTTTAATATCATTTGATTACAATAACCGCTTTCAACTTGAGAAGATTTCAAAAACTTCAATCGAGCAGGTGTTGCATAAAAAAGTTTTTTTACAGATATAATAGTCCCTGATTGTCTAGAAGAAGGATAAATTTCTTTGACAGTTCCAGCAATCACATCTAAAGACCAAGCCTCATCAGAATTTATAGATCTTGTTTGAATATTTAGCTCACTTACAGCAGCAATTGAGGGAAGAGCCTCTCCCCTAAAACCTAGATAATCTATCTTGATTAGATCATTTTTAGGTAATTTTGATGTGGCATGTCTTTCAACTGCCAAAGGGACATATTTTTTTTCTATTCCAATTCCATTATCAGATACTGATATTAAATTTTTACCACCATCTTCAATTAAAATGTTTATTTGAGTTGACTTAGCGTCAATGGCATTTTCAACTAACTCTTTAAGTGCCGATGACGGCCTTTCAACAACTTCACCCGCCGCAATTTGATTAATAAGGTTATCCGGAAGTTTTCTGATTTCCATTTAAAGTCTTTATCATTTAATAACTATTGGTTTTCCAGAATTTATATCAAGAGCCGGAGTAGGGCTTGAATTTAGTTTTTCTCCTGATAACTTATTGTTTCTAAGTCTTAATGCTTCTTTTTTTCCATTCAAAACCACTCCAGTCTTAGGAACATTACCAAACAAAATATCAATTCCCCTTCTTTCACTTAAGGAAACACCTAATGTTTCTTCATCAACAATTTTTCTAATATCTTTTGGAATATCTTTTGAAATAAATAACTCTTCAAAACTTGAGATATTATTTGTATCATTAATTTTCATCTTTTCACTTAAACTAAAATTTTCTTTCACTAATACGTTTTTATTTTTAAAAACTTCAGGGTCAATATTATATCCAGGTGGCACTAAAAGAGAGGGTGTGGTTGAAACTAAAAATTCGTCTGGTATTACTTTTTCTTTTCCAACAGCTTTCCTAAAATCTGAACAACTTGAAATTGACATTATTAAAGGCAAAAAACAAAATGACATTTTAAAAAATTTACTTTTCATAATAAGAACTCTCAGAAGTAAAAAATTGATTAAAAAGAAATAAACCAGCACCAATAAATATTATTGTATCAGCAAGATTGAATGCTGGCCAGTGTAAATCTTCAATATAAAAATCAATAAAGTCAACAACTTTACCATAGATTATTCGGTCAATAGCATTGCCTATTGCTCCACTAGCTATCAATATGAAACCAAGAGATGAATATCTAGGTAATTTAAATGAAGAGAGTATTAACCAAACACTAACCGAAAGCGCAAAAGTTGTTAGCCCATACCTACCAATTTGTCCTAAATCTTGTAAAAACCCAAACGAGATTCCACTATTCCAAACTGGTGTAAACGATAAGAATGATGTTAATTTAATTGACTTATATTCAATAAATAAGTTTTCTATTGCCCATGATTTTGTAAGATAATCTAACACAACAAATATAATCAAAATTGATATTAGATTAAATATTCCAAAGTTTTTTTTCATTAAATTAATGCTTAACTACAATCGAACATCTGTTGCAAATTTCTACTTCATCTTTCACTTCTTTAACAACTTTCCAACATCTCAAACATTTTCCACCTGAAGCAAGTTCAACTTCTACATTCATAGAGTTGTTTTCTAATTGATTATTCAAATTTACTTCTACATCAGAACAGATGAAAAGTTCAGGTAAGTCAATGTCTTTTAGTTTTTCATATACATTTTCATTAGCGCCGATAATTACCTTTGCCTGTAAGCTTGACCCTAACAAACCTTCTTTTCTTTTTTCTTCTATTGCAGTTGTAACAACTGATCTAAATTCTCTAATTTCAGACCATTTATTTCCTAACATTTCATTATGCCAATTTATGTTTGACTTAAAATAGGTTTGAAGATGTACAGAATTTTCAGGATCTTTGTACCTGTTTTGCCATGCTTCTTCAGCTGTAAAACAAATAATTGGTGCCAACCAAGTTGTTAAAGATTTAAATAAAATATCCATAACGGTTCTGCATGCACGTCTGTTTTTACCATTTAATTCATCGCAATATAAAGTGTCCTTTCCGTATATCAAAGTAAAACGCAGATAAATCAATAGTACAAAAATTATGAATATCTGTATAAATATCATGGAGATTAAAATTTTTCGTATTTTCTAGAATTTTGTTACTTAATTCAGAAACTCTATGCAATACCCATTGTTCTAACTCAGGCATTTCATTAAAATCTATTTCTTCATTTCTTTCAAATCCGTTAAGGGCACCTAAGAGATATCTCAATGTATTCCTTAACCTTCTATAATGATCAGCATGCCTTACAAGGATTTCTTTACCAATTCTTAAATCATCATAATAATCAGAACCAACAACCCATAAACGTAAAATATCAGCTCCAAACTCATTAATCACTTTTTGAGGCGCTGTAATGTTTCCAAGGGATTTTGACATTTTACGACCCTGTTGATCCAAAACAAAACCATGTGTTAATACAGCATCATATGGAGCTCTTCCTCTTGTTCCACAGCTTTCTAACAAAGAAGAATGAAACCAACCTCTATGCTGATCAGTACCTTCTAAGTACAGAGAAGCTGGCCAAAATAAATCGTCTCTATCTTCTAAAACAAAAGCGTGAGTAGAACCTGAGTCAAACCAAACATCAGCAATATCCATTACAGCTTCATAATCATCAGGATTATATTTTGAACCTAGAAAATAGGATGATGGTTTTTGAAACCATGCATCCGCACCTTCAACTTTAAATGCCTCTACAATTTTATCAACAACGTCTTGATCCCTCAAAGGTTCTTGTGTTTTTTTATTTACAAAAATAGCTAGAGGCACACCCCATGCCCTTTGCCTTGATATACACCAATCCGGCCTATCTTCAATCATTTTGGTAAGTCGATTTTCTCCTTGTGGAGGGTAGAAGGTAGTTTCAGACAACGCCTTGAGGGCAGTATCTCTTAGATCATTTGTTTTCATGGATATGAACCATTGTGGAGTTGTTCTAAAAACAAGCGGTGCCTTTGATCGCCAACTGTGAGGATAAGAATGTTTTAAAGTCCCCCTGCCAATTAAAGCACCATGCTCTGACATTATATCCGCAATTTTTTCATTATCTTTCAAAACTCGAAGACCACCTAAAAGAGGTAACTTATCGTCTAATATACCATTGTCCGAAACAGTTTCAGGTATTGGTAGATTGTTTTTTTTACCCAACTCAAAATCATCAGAACCATGTCCTGGAGCAATATGAACAAAGCCAGTACCTTGATCAGTTGTAACAAAATCAGCTTCTAATAATAGGACGTCATGATCATAACCAAACTTATTTAATGGATGACCAAGAATAGATCCTTTTAAGTCATCACCTTTTAGCTTATTTGAAATTTTATAATCAGATATCAACAATTCTTTTATGACTTCTTCTAACAAATCAGAAGCTATTAAAATTTTGTCACCTCCCTTTGCTAAAGAACTTTCTTCAACATCTAAAATATCTAATAATGAATATTCAATATCTTTACCATAAGCAACAGCGCGATTGCCTGGCATTGTCCATGGAGTAGTTGTCCAGATTATAATTTCATGGCCAGTTAAATTATTATTTGGTGATTTTAGAATAGGAAATCTGGCAAATATAGTTGTACTAATGTGATCATGATATTCTATTTCAGCTTCAGCAAGTGCCGTTTTTTCAACTGGTGACCACATAACTGGCTTAACACCTCTATATAAACCACCATTCATAAGAAATTTGCCAATTTCAGACATTATACGAGCTTCAGATTTATATTTCATAGTAGAATAAGGTGCCTTCCAATCCCCATACACACCTAACCTCTGAAACTCTTCAGATTGAATATCCATCCATTTTTGTGCAAAGTCTCTACACTCTTTTCTGAACTCAACAACAGGGATATCGTCTTTACTTTTTTTCTTTTTTCTGTAGTTTTCTTCTATCTTCCATTCAATCGGCAACCCATGACAATCCCAGCCAGGTACGTAATTAGCATTTTTACCCAGCATAGATTGAGACCGATTAATTACATCTTTAATAATTTTATTTAATGCATGCCCTATGTGTAAGTTACCATTTGCATATGGAGGTCCGTCATGCAGTATAAACGGCTCTGAATTTTTTCTTTGTTCCCTTAATTTTTTATATAAACCAATATCTTCCCATACTTTTAATATTTGAGGCTCTTTTGTAGGCAGGCCTGCTCGCATAGAAAAATCTGTTTTTGGTAAGTAAACGGTATCTTTATAATCAGTCATTTTTTTCTCTTTATTGATAATAAAAACCTAATTTTTTTGATTTTTATAAAGTATTATTTTACATCCTATTAACTTGATAAGTAAATTATTTTAAACTATGAATTTTTTTTGCTTTTTGTGTATCAATCCCAATTTGTTTTTTTAGCTCCAATAAAGAGCTAAACTTTATCTCTGGTCTTAAAAATTTCAGAAGCTCTACCTTAATCCTTTTATCATAAAGATTAATATCAACACCATGATTTTCAAAATCAATAACATGAGTTTCTATGTTAATATCATCGCCTAAAACAGTAGGTCTTTTACCTATATTTGAAATAGATGGCAACCAATCATTTATTGTTTTATTTGTTTTGTGGTCAATAATTTTCAACTTTGTTACATAGACACCAAAAGGTGGTTTTAAAAAATAACCCATATCAAGATTTGCTGTTGGGAAACCTAATTCTCTTCCCTGTTGCTTTCCTTTTTTGACAATGCCGGTAATACACCAGTTTCTACCCAATAATTTATTTGCAGTTTCTAATTCTCCATTAGAAATAAGACCTCTTATAGATTGAGAGCTGATAACTGCTTCTTCTTTACCATCCAATGATTCAGTTTGTTCTAAATCTACGGGTATAATCTCTAAGCCTATTGCTTGAGAAAAATCTTTGGAGTTTTGAATAGTGCCTTCTCTATTTTTCCCAAACCTAAAATTAGCTCCTGCAAACATTTTTACCACGTTAAGTTGTTGATATAGGATGTCTGAAAGAAATTCATTTGAAGTGCAATTTTTTAATGCTTCACTAAACTCTATTATAATTAAATATTCAACTCCAATTTTTGCTAGTTGATATTCTTTTTCTTGCCTATCTAAAAGTTTGAAGGAAGAGTTATTAAAGTTAAAAAAATCTCTTGGATGAGGATCAAAAGTAACAACTCCAAACGCTAAGTCATTTTCATGGGCCTTTATTTTAGCAGCTTCTAATAATCTAACATGTCCCTTATGAACACCATCAAAGTTACCAATAGCAATTGCAATTTTTTTATCAATTACAGTTGGTTGATCACCGTGTTTCCATCTCAAAATTTTCATTAAAAACTTATAACCCTATTAAGAATTTTAACTCAAGCTGATTAAAAAATAATTTAGTAATATTTTAAATATATTATATGTTATATAAAGGATAATTGTGTGAAATAATATCTTAAAAATAAAGTAACTACACCAAAAAAAATAATGGAGATTTATTTCTTGGGTGACAACATAAACATTAATTTAGAAATTGTTTCAAATCTGATTAATAATGTTATTCAAATATTTGTGGCTTATACCGGACAGGTTTTAGGAGCTACTATAATACTGATATTAGGTTTTTATTTTGCAGGTAAACTTAGTAAAGTTGCACGTAAAAACTTAGGTTTGTTTAATAAAATAGACCCTTTAATTGTTCCAATAATCGGTAATATTATACGATATGGTATAATAATAATAACTCTTATAGCTGTTTTAGGACAGTTTGGGGTTCAAACAACCTCAATTATTGCAGTTCTTGGTGCCGCTGGTTTAGCTATTGGCTTAGCCTTACAAGGAACATTGTCTAACGTAGCAGCTGGAGTAATGTTATTGTTGCTAAGACCTTTTACTACCGGTGATTGGGTTGAAACTGGAGGCGTATCAGGAACGATTAGAGAGGTTGGTCTTTTTACAACTATCATTGATACTTTTGATAACGTTTATGTGTCTATTCCAAATTCAAGTATTTGGAATAGCACAATTACAAATCACTCACACTATGAAACCAGGCGAATTGATGTTGATATAGGTATTCATTATGATACCAACTTAGAGCTAGCTTCTGAGGTCTTGTTGAAACTAGCTGAGGATAAAAGAGTTATAAACAAACCTAAAGAACCTCAGTTCTTAGTAATGAAATATGATGATAGCTCGATTGTGGTAAGGCTGAGACTATACTCTCATACAAAAGATTGGTATTCACTTTATACTGATTTAATGAAAAAAATAAAACCTGCGCTAGATGAAGCAGGCATAGAAATACCTTATCCTCACAGAGTGATTACCTCTAAAAATATTGCCTAATGTCTACTACAAAAAAAATAAATGATGGCTCAATCAAACTAACTCGAGATAATATTACTCAAGGCCGCTTAGGTGAAAAAATTAGAAGTATTAGTGGAAGTGATAAAGTTCTTACCAAGGAAGAGCTTATTAACGAGAGAAGAAAAATTATACCTGATAATGGCATTAGCAATGATCTTTATGTATTTGCTTATGGTTCTTTATTGTGGAACCCAACAGTTGAATATGAAGGTCAATTCTTAGCAAAAATATATGGTTTTCACCGAAGTTTTTGTATGAAAACCTATTTAGGTAGAGGCTCTTTTGACAACCCAGGTTTGATGTTGGGTTTAGATAAAGGAGGATCGTGTCAAGGTTTGGCATTTAAGTTAAAGAAATCAAATGCAATTAAAAATATAGATATTTTGTTTCAAAGAGAGATGGTCACAGGAGCTTATAGACCTAAATTATTAAAAACTAAATTAGCGAATGGCAAGATAGTATTGTCACTAGCTTTTACTGTTGATAAAAAACATAAAAATTTTTTTGAAAAGAAGGACGTCAAAATTAAAGCAAAAATGATTGCGAAAGCAAACGGCTTTTTAGGAAGCTGTAGAGAGTATCTTGACAATACACTACATAGTTTATCTGAATTAAATATTATTGATAATGAAATGAGAGCTATTTCACGTCATCTAAAAAAATAAAAAACTTATTTGTCTTTTTTGATTAAATCAGATGCTTTTTCTGCAATCATCAAAGTAGCTGCGTTTGTGTTACCTGACGGCATTGTTGGCATAATAGAAGCGTCAGCAACTCTTAAATTTTCAACTCCATTTAGCTTTAAATCTGCATCTACTACAGCATCTTTATCAATTCCCATTCTACAACTTCCAATTGCATGATAAACTGTCGCTCCATTATTTTTGACAAAATTTAATATTTCACTGTCAGTCTTAACATTTTCTCCAGGAAGAGTTTCTTTAATAGAAATTTTTTTCATATTTGAGGTTTTTAAAAGATCTCTGCAAATCTTTACACCTTGGATTAAAACATTTTGATCTATTGTTTCTTTTAAATAGTTTGGCTGTATTAAAGGGGCGTCTTTAATACAACTGGATAAAGCTCTTACATACCCCCTACTTTGAGGTCTTGATTGCCACACACCGCAAGTAATCCCAGGAATGTTCTGAAGTTTACCTATCATGCCTTCTGTGTAAGAAGCAGGAGTAAACACAAATTGGAGATCAGGTAAATCTATCTCTGGTGAAGACTTTAAAAAAGCACCGACATGGGCTGGGAAAAGAAATTAAACCTTTTTTCAAGACAAACCATTTCATTATTTCTAAAAATAACTTATAACCACGTGCTCTTTCGTTTAAAGTAATAGGGAGCTTAATACTATTTGAAACTCTAACTGCATAATGATCTTGGAGACCTTCACCAACATTTTTACTTTCATGAATTATTGGTATACCAGTGTTTTTTAAATAATTTGAGTTTCCAACACCTGACACCTGAAGCAAATGAGGTGTACCAATCGCTCCTGCACATAAAATAATCTCTTTGTTGGCAAAGATTCTAAATTGTTTTTTATTCTTTTCACAAAGCAATCCAATTGCCTTTTTCTCTTTAAATATAATTTTTAAAACAATTGTATTGGTATCAACTTTTACATTTTTTCTTTTGATTGCTGGTTTTAAAAAAGCATCATATGCACTAAACCTTGTTCCATTTTTAATAGTACGTTGATAATAAAAAATACCTTCTTGATTGCCTGCATTATAATCTTCTTGGATTGAAACCCCTATCTCTTTAGAGCTTTCAATAAACTCTTCACATAAAGGGTGTTTTTCAACAATATCAGAAACAAATAATGGGCCATTTTTCCCTCTATATTTTTCGTCTCCATTTTCTTTAAACTCAGACTTTTTAAAATAAGGAAGTATATCGTCATATCCCCAACCTGTATTTCCCAATTGAGCCCACTGATTATAATCTTCTGGTTGTCCTCTTACGTATAGGTGACCATTAATAGAGCTTGAACCTCCCAGACCTTTGCCTCTAGGAAATAAAATTTCTCTATTATTTACATTTTCATTGGCTTCAGTTTTAAAACACCAATTAAACCTTTTATCATTTATAGTTTTGATAAAACCAGCTGGCATTTTTATATATGGATGCTGATTGGTCCCACCTGCTTCTAAAACACATATTTTAATGTCATTTATTTCTGACAACCTATTTGTAATAACTGAGCCAGATGAACCAGATCCAACAATTATATAATCAAATTCTTCCATTATAATTTTCCATTATTAATTAAATTAGAGTTGATGCTTCTCCAGCTACAGTTGTTCTTACCATTAACCTTTTTTCTATTTTTCCTTTTATTGGAGTTGCTCTATGCAAAACAGCTCTGTTATCCCACATTATTAAATCATACGGTTTCCAAATATGAGAGTAAACATGGCTTTCATTATCAATATACTCGTAAATTTCATCTAAGAGATCTTGACTTTCACCATCATTCATACCGTCTATTTTACTACAATGAGCACCTATATATAAAGACTTTCCGTATTTTTTATTATTTAATACTAGTTTCTGTTTTACAGGAGGAAGCGCTTTTTTTTCATCAGCTGTAACTAGGTTAGCATCTATTTTTGATCTTCCATAAGAATAATCATGCCAACAAACTTTATCTTCAATATTTAATTTTAATTTTTCAGGTAAAGAATTATATACAGCTCTCATAGACAAAAACTCTGTATTACCACCTTTTGCTGGTATCATTTTAGCCGAAAGGATTGATAGTTTTGATGGAATTTTTTTAAAAGAACTATCACTATGCCATTCTTGATTTGCTAAATTATTTAGTCTTTGTCTATCGGTAGCTGGTACGATATTTCCATCTTCATCAAAGTTTCGTAGAATTATTAATTTAGAACCTGAACCATTGGTTCCTGCTTTTGTTACCTCTAAATCACCAAAGTACTCACTAAAGTGAATATGCTGATCATTGGTAATGTTTTGATCCCTAATTACTACTACTGAAAATTGAGATAAGAGATCTGAAACTTGACCAATAATATTTTTATCAATATCTTTTTTTAGATTAAGACCAATAATTTCAACTCCTAGAGAGGATCCAAGATTTTTAATTAACATTTACGTGCCTATTTATTAAAGGTTTATACTTTGTGATTTATTATGTTAAAAATGATTATATATTTGTAAACAATTTTATAAAAATTTAGGCTCGTATGTCAGAAAAATTAAATATTAATGACGATGTCAAAGTTTTAAAGTTAAATATTTTAAAAGATAACCTAAAACAAAATTGGAACCTAGACACAGATATATGGAACGAAGAGTTTCCACATGATTATAGGTTTGAAGATACTTATTTACAGTTAAGTTTTATTCTTAGGGATTTTAATATAGATGAATTAAAACATTTAATTTATATCACCAATTTATTTGATGTAAGAAATTATAACCACGATATTTCAACACTAATCAATAATTATATAAAAAGTTGTGTTGAGTATTTAAATCACGAAATAGACGGTAAAGCCGACGAATATTTCAAAAAATACGACAAAAACAATAACTGTTTTTCTTATGAGAAGAAAATTAAAGAAGCGCTTTCTAAACATAAGATTCAATATTCTTTATTTTTTTATGGAACACTTAAAGCTTCTGAAGTCAGAAAAGCCGTCCTAGGAGAAAATATAGAATATCATGAGGCAACTAATGGTTTCTTAACTCATTATAAAGTTTTTCAAGTAAAAGATGCTAACTATCCACTTATTAAGTTTACAAATAATGAAGAGGATGTTGTTAAAGGCCTTCTGATATATAATATTTCATCAGATGAACTGAACAAATTAGATAAGTTTGAGGGAATTAATTATTTTAGACAATATGTGAAGATAAATGTTGCTGGGAAACTTTATGATTCACAGATTTATATACCAAACAAAAATTTGGTACATAGTGAACCGTGGGATTATGAAAAGTGGTATAATAACGATATGCAAAGTTTTTTTAACAATGAATTTGATTTAAATGGTGTTAAAGAGATTAAAAACTAGCTGCTTTTAAGTTTTTGTACTTGATCCCAAGCAGCGTTTATCGATCTCATTTTATTTTTACTTTCATTGATCACTTCAACTGGAACTCCTTTACTGATTAATAAATCTGGATGATGTTCCTTGGATAATTTTATATAGTTTTTTCTAATAATCTTGAGGTCGTCTGTGGGCTGACTTTCCAAAACAATATAAGGGTTAAGCTTATCTGATGTCTTTCTAGACTCTTTTATACTTTGATATTGTTTCTGGCTTAGACCAAAAATATAAGCAATATTGGCTATCATTGTTTCTTCATCACTGCTTACATGGCCATCAGCCTCAGCTATATAAAATAAAATATTTATAACCTCTTCTAGGACATTTAGGTTACCTCTGAAAATTTCTGCAATTTGTTTTGCGTATGGCTCATAACCTGTACTTTCGTCTTTGGCTTTGTTAAAAATTTTTGCTACTTGATCAATTTCACTGTCTGGAATTTGAAGTTTATCCTTAACAGCAATTAACTCTTCTTTACTAACATGTCCATCAGCTTTGCTTAACTTTGCAGATAGAATTATGAGTGATAATGCAAAGACTTCTTGTGAGTTTTGCTGATTACCAATTATCTTAGAAGAATTTAACTTAGAAATTTTTCCACCTAGGAATGATCCTAATAAAGCTCCAAATGGACCTCCAAAAGAAAAACCAATAACACCACCTAATAAACTTCCCCAAATTGACATATTTTACTTCTCAATATTTTAATTAATTTTTATTAAAACTTTTATACAAAAGTGAAGAATTTACCAGCCATTAGTTCTTCTCCAATTATCAATAATCATATTATTTTCTAAGACATTGTAACTACTATGACCAGCACAGGTTAAACACGAATGGTTTGGTAAAACTCTAACCAAACTTCCAATAGGTAAATTATCAAACCAATCAGAATTGCTAATATCAATTGCTCCATGCTCTTGATGAATTTCAGATATGTTCAAACCTAGATATTTTCCTGAATTAGGATCACAAACTAATCCATATCCTACCTCTGGCATAAATTTATTTGCGCTTATATCTTTTGACAAAGCTAAAGCTCCAGCATCAATAATAATTTTTTTCTTTTGGTGATTATGACCAATTACGCTTGCTAAAACTGTAACTGCTATATCCTCTATTTCACAAATTCCTCTGGACGCTTGGGCTAAATCCCAAAACATATATATTCCTGCTCTTACTTCAGATATGTCGTTGAGATGAGACGCAAATAACATGGTTGGCGTAGAACCTATGCTTATAATAGGGTTGTTATGATTTAAATTTGAAAAATATTTTACTGCAGCAAGAGCATCATCTCGTTCTTTATTTGCAATTGATAAAATTTCAACTTTGTTGTCAGTTGTATAACTATGACCTGCATGTGTAAGAACACCCACAAGATTTGTTTTGTTACACTCACTGAAAATTTTGGATATTTCTACAATTTTTTTATCTTCGACATATAAGCCACTTCTTCCTTCGCCGCAGTCAATTTCAATAAGAGTTTCAAATTTGTACTATGAGAATTACTGTAATCTACTATTGCCTTAGCTACTAAAATTGAATCAATAACTATGCGAATTACACAATCATGTTTTTTCTGAAGAAAGTCTAGCCTTGCTAGCTTTTTTGGAATTATACAAACAGCATAAAGTATATCTTTAAAACCCGAAGTGGCAAAATATTCAGCTTCATCTAGTGTCGACACTGTTATTGGTCCAACTTCGTTATCAAGTGCTATTTTTGCAACTTCAATACTTTTTGGTGTTTTAACATGTGGTCTTAAAATAGTTTTTAACTCAACACATTTTTTTCTAGCTAAACTACAATTTTTTTCTAAAAGAGTTTTATCTAATATTAGGCAAGGTGTATTGAGCTCTTCTAAATTACTTATTTTCATGTATTTAACCTCTGTCTCAGGATAGTTAAGTTAATAAGTAAATAAAGTTAATTTTAACCTCAACTTGTTAGTTTTCTATTCAAATCAGAAATGCGCTGAAGAAGTATTCTGCGCCTTCTCGATTGGAGGTGCAAATTTTGTAAGATCAATTCCTTCAACGGCTGTCTTATATTCATCTATTGTTGGAGTTCTTCCCAATATTGCTGAGAGAACAACCACAGGAGTAGAGGCAAGAAGTGATTCACCTTTTTTTTCAGATGAATCTTCTACTACTCTCCCCTGAAATAATCTCGTTGATGTTGCAAGCACCGTATCTCCCTTAGCAGCTTTTTCTTGATTGCCCATACATAAGATTACAGCCAGGTCTTTCAAGGTAAAGTATATTTTCATAGTCTAATCGTGCAGATTGTTTAGGACTATTGTCATCAAATTCAAACCCTGAGTACTTTTGTAAAATACTCCAATCACCCTCTTGTTTAAGCTCATCAACTATATTATAAGTTGGTGCTGCAACGACTAAGGGTGCCTTAAAACTAACTTTTCCCGAAGTCTTTTCAAGATTGCGAAGCATTTGGGCAACAATTTTGACATCGCCCTTATGAACCATACAAGAACCCACAAAACCTAAATCCACTTTCTTTTCGGCCTTATAGTAAGAAATTGGCCTAATAGTATCATGGGTATATCTCTTTGATACGTCTATATTATTCACATCAGGATCAGCAATCATTGGTTCATCTATTAAATCAAGATCAACAACTACTTCAGCAGAATATTTTGCATTATTATCTGGGGCCAATGATGGTTTCTTTCCAGATTTAATTTCTGACATTCTTTTTTCTGCAATTCCAATTAGCCTATGAAGCATTTTATCATCATTTTCCATACCTTTATCAATCATGATTTGTATGCGGTTTTTAGCAATCTCCAAAGATTTAATAAGAGTGTCATCTTCAGAAATACATATAGATGCTTTAGCTTTCATTTCCGCAGTCCAGTCAGTAAAAGTAAACGCTTGGTCGGCTAGTAAAGTACCAAGGTGAACCTCAATAATTTTTCCTTGGAATACATTATCTCCAAATTGCTTAAGCATTTGGGCTTGAGTAGCATGGACAACATCACGAAAATCCATATGACTCACTCATCTTACCCTTAAAGGTAACTTTAACTGATTCAGGTATAGGCATTGTTGCCTCTCCAGTTGCTAAGGCAAGTGCAACCGTTCCAGAATCTGCACCAAATGCCACCCCTTTTGACATTCTAGTATGAGAATCTCCACCAATGATAATGGACCAATCGTCAACTGTAATATCATTTAAAACCTTATGAATTACATCTGTCATTGAATGATATGCTTCCTTTGGGTCTCTTGCAGTTATTAAACCAAATTTATGCATAAACTTCATAAGTTTAGGAGTATTTTCTTGTGCTTTAAAATCCCAAACAGAAGCCGTATGACATCCAGATTGATAAGCTCCATCAACTGTCGGTGAGATCACAGTTGCAGCCATTGCCTCTAGTTCTTGAGAAGTCATTAGCCCAGTGGTGTCCTGAGATCCGACAATATTAACTTTCACCCTTACATCTGAACCTGAATGAAGAATAGATCCTTTCTTAACTCCCAAGGCATTTGCATTAAATATTTTTTCAACTGCAGTAAGACCTTGACCTGGATGATAAACTTCTTTTGAAGGAGCATATGCAGATTTTAATTCAATATCTAATGTTTCGCAGGCAAAACTCTGTAATTTTTTACCAAAGACAATGGCATAGGAGCCTCCTGCTTTCATAAATTCTACTTTTTGAGGATTAAAAGAAGATGACAAATCTACCATCTCCTCATCACCTTGCTCATTAAATAACTTTTTTTCTTTGGTATTTATTTTAAAGACTGTACCCGTTTCAACAGAGTACTTTTGTTCTAGCACAGGATTATCGTCATTATTAATAATTGGCTTTCCATCTGAATCTAGTTTTTTAACCCAGTTTTTTAAGTCAATACCAATACCGCCAGTTACACCTACAGTTGTTAAGAAAATTGGCGAAACGCCATTTGTTCCTGCAACAATAGGTGCATTATTTACAAAAGGCACATATGGACTTGCTTGCTTACCTGTCAGAAGAGCCACGTTGTTAACACCTGACATTCGTGAAGAGCCTACCCCCATAGTGCCCTTCTCAGCAATCAACATCACACGCTTATCTGGATTTTGTTTTTGAAGTTCTTTTATTTCAGCTTGTGCTTCTTCTGAAATCATACATTTACCATGAAGCTCGCGATCAGATCTAGAATGTGCTTGGTTTCCAGGAGATAATAAATCAGTAGAAATATCACCTTCTGCGGCCACATAACTAATAACCTCTATTTCTTCATCTAAATCTGGAAGGTTAGTATAAAACTCTGCTTTTGCATAACTCTCAAGAATATCTTTTGCAATTACATTCCCTTCATTATAGCCCTTTTTGAGACGGTTTGTATCAGCTTCATATAAAAACACTTGAGTTTTCAGAACTTCGGCTGCTTCTTTTGCAATTGCATGGTTAGAACCAAGAGATAAATCTAGGAGTACATCTACGGAAGGTCCACCATTCATATGAGATAATAATTCTAAAGCAAAAGAAGGAGTGATTTCATCAACAATAACTTCAGAAAGAACAATTTCTTTTAAAAATTTTGCCTTGACCTTAGCCGCACTTGTTGTTCCAGGTATTATATTATATGTAAAAAAATTAATAGATTGGTCTCTGTATTGATTTTCTTTGTCTAATATTTGCTTTATCAGCTGTTCCACCATTGGACCATTATCAATTGGCTTTGGTTTGAGATTCTGTTTTTTTCGGCTTTCAATTTCATCTAAATAAGCTGCATACAAATTCATAATCATACCCATATTTTTTGTAAAATTAGAGATAAACTCTAAATTTAGGATTAAAACTTTAAATAATAGCTAACGTTATTTGATAAAAAAATAACAATAAACTTTTAATATTTATAATGCGAAAACTAATAGTAAACAATAAAATTATTTTGTGAATAATTACAATTTTGGTAGGGATACCCGGAATCGAACCGGGAAGCCTTGCGGCACTGGTTTTTGAGACCAGCGTGTTTACCTATTTCACCATATCCCCATAATTTGAAATAATAATTTTACTAATATTCCCAATATATATATATCAATGTTAATAAATTGGAAGTTAATTATAAATGATATTTTAAGCAATTTTCTGTAAAACAAATGAAAAAAATAAATCTTAAAATTTTTGAAGATAGAATCAAGTTCTGGACAGAAAAAGCTAAAAACAGCGCCGCAAAACCTTTGGCCGATAAAGTTCTAGGCTTTATATCAATGATTGAATCTATAGTTTTTCCTATACCGGTAGACCCCTTTTTAGCCGGGTTAACTTTAGCGGCACCTCATAAAACACTCAGGTTTGCATTGATTTGTACAATTGGCTCAGTTTTAGGAGGTGTCATTGGTTGGTTGCTGGGTTATTTGATAGGACCTTCAATTGAAACCTTGATTCTAAATATTCCCTGGTTTACTCAAGAAAAATTTAATGCTGTCAAAGAAGCATATAAAGACAATGGTATCTTAATTATATTTATTGGAGCATTTACACCATTGCCTTATAAAATCATAACATTAACCAGTGGAATGGCTGGGGTGAATTTAATTGCATTCATTTTGATCTCTGCAGTTGGAAGAGGTGTTCGTTTTTTTATAGTTGCATATTTGATTAAATTTTTTGGTAATCCTGCCATAATACTTTTAAAAAATAATATGCTTCTTGCTACAACTATTTTAGGAATAGCAATTATAATGATTTCATTTTATATTTTTTAAATGTTGAAAAAAATTATTTTAATTTGTCCCAAATAAATAGTGAAAAAAAATTAGATTTATTAATTAAACTTTCTTTTTTTGTTTCTTCTATCATGCTCATTTCAGCTTTTTATCTTGAACACTTCCAAGGGGCATTACCTTGTGATTTATGCATTACTCAAAGATGGTTTCATGTATTAATTATAACCTGCAGTCTAATTTTAATATTCATTGTAAAAACAAATTTAATATCTAAAAAATTAATTCTTTTAGGGCTTTCAATTGTTTGGATTATGAGCTCAATCGCTGGCACTTACCATTTTGGCATTGAGATGAAATTTTGGAAAGGGCCTGAAGAGTGTTCTTCAAATATTGATTTTTCAAAAGATCTACTTACATATCTATTAAATAAATCTACTATAAAATGTGACGAGGTAATGTTCAGTGTTTTTGGATTATCTCTTGCAGCTTGGAACGCAATTTTATCATTTGGAATGTTTTTATTTATAAATATTATAATAATTAAAAGAAAGTTTTAAAAGCATGAATAAAGACACAAATAAAAAAAATCTAGATTCAATTCTAAGGGTTGATCATGCCGGTGAAACCGCAGCTGCTAAGATATATGATGGCCAATTAGCAATACTTAAAAACACACCTGTTGGACCAACGATTCAACATATGAAGGACCAGGAAGAAGAACATTTAGATACATTTAATAGACTTTTAGTAGAAAATGATACTCGGCCAACTGCTTTACTTCCCTTGTGGAATGTTATGGGATACGGGCTTGGAGTTGCAAGCGCCTTAATGGGTGAAAAAGCTGCTATGGCATGCACTATAGCCGTTGAAGAAGTTATTGGCGAACATTACGCTAAACAAGCCGAAACACTTGATAAGAAGGATGACAAACTAAAGTCTACTCTAGAAAAATTTAGGGATGATGAATTAGATCATCTTGAAACAGGCGTTCAACATGACGGAGAGAATGCTCCTGGTTACGAAATCATGAAAACTATTGTTCAATTTGGTTGCAGAACCGCAATAAAAATATCTGAGAAAATATAAATTTTTTGTTTATCTAAGAATTCTCTAATTCTGTGTCCCAATATAAAAAATCTCGCCACGATTCATGTAAATAATTTGGAGGGAAGTACCTACCATTCTTTTTCAAAAGATTTATATTAGGAGCATCTGGTTTGATTAAAGGAAACATGTTTATTTCTTTTGATTGCTTGTTTCCTTTCTTATAGTTACATGGTCTACAAGCCGCTACAACATTACTCCAATTAGTTTTTCCACCTAAGGATCTTGGAACAACATGATCAAAAGTCAGATCATGTGATTGTTTTGTTAAACCGCAATATTGACAGGAAAACCTATCTCTTAAAAAGACATTAAATCTGGTGAATACTGGAGATTTTTGGTTTTTAATATATTGTTTTAAAGAAATAACACTCGGTATTTTCATTGAAAAACCTGGAGATCTCACTACCTCGTCATATTCAGAAACAATATTCACTCTATCAAGAAACACAGCTTTTATGGTGTCTTGCCATGACCAAAGTGACAAAGGAAAATAGCTTAGAGGTTGATAGTCTGCATTTAAAACTAAAGTAGGTGAAAAAGAAGATGAAGTCATAAAGTCCTAATTTGAAAATCTTTGATATTAATTAAGCTTATCAATGTTTAATTATTATTAAATATAAAAAATATTTTTAAAACAAATATTAATTTATTTTTTTTAAGATCTCCATACCAGCACTTATACCTTCAGGATCAATGCCGTGTGCAAGGTTAGGTCTGGATAGTGTTTGAACATTAAAGCCAATTTCATTTAAGAGATTTTTAGAGTTTTCAAGAGATTGGAAGGGAACAACTTCATCTTGTTGACCATGTACTAATAACACAGGTGTATCTGCATATTTGTGCTTGCCATTTATGATGTGTGATTCGGCTGCCTTCACATTCTCAGCCCTAAGAACTCCTGAATACCCTATTATCGCTCCAAATTGATACTCATTAATTAACAAACATTGCATACTCATCATTGCACCTTGTGAAAAACCTATCAAAATCACTTCCTTTGATGATAAATCAAGATTTTTTGCTTCTGTTTTAAGTAAATTAAGTAAATTTTCAGAAGCATGAATTGCTCCATTAGGTATCTCTTCAATCGGAAACCATTGTCTTCCTGAAGGAGACATCGCACATGGATGTGGAGCATCTGGCGAAATAAAACTCGCATTAGGCATAGCCATTGAAAAAGGCTTTGCTAAATCAATTAAATCCTTTCCATCGGCTCCATAACCATGAAGAAACACCACTAAGTTACTCGCCTTACCACCGGCTGCTGGCGGGCGCCTGTATATATTATTCTCACTATTCATTACAAACCTTATATTTTATTTAATTGAATTCATACTACATAATATAAGGAAAAATTATTACTGAAATAAAAAAATAAGATTTTATCTTTAAAATCAGGTAGTATATTCAAGATATGATAGTATTTTATTAATTATATTGAACTGCTTTGAAAATAGTATGGAAACTCAAAATAAATTAATTGACCCATTTGGAAGAGACGTAAACTATTTAAGAGTTTCTGTGACTGATAGATGTGACTTCAGATGCACTTACTGCATGGCTGAAGATATGCAGTTTTTACCTAAGAAAGATATTCTAAGTCTCGAAGAAATTGAAGAGATTTGTAGAGCATTTATGAAGCTTGGAACTAGAAAAATTCGTTTAACTGGTGGTGAGCCATTAGTTAGAAAAGGAATAATGCAGGTTATTAATAATCTAGGTAAAGAAGTTGGCGGTGAGTTAGATGAATTAACTATAACAACTAATGGCAGTCAATTAGAATCAAAAGCTGAAGATCTCTATAACGCCGGCGTTAGACGAATTAACGTTTCTATGGATCATTTAGACCCTATTAAATTTAAAGAGATTACTAGATGGGGTGACCTTGAAAAGGTTAAAATTGGATTAAAAAAAGCACGTGAAGTTGGCCTTAAGATAAAAATAAACACCGTTGCCATAAGTGAATTTAATCAAAGTCACTTAGCTGACATTCTTAAATGGTGTGGTGATGAGAATTTTGACATGACTATCATTGAGGTCATGCCCATGGGTGATATTGGAGGAGATACTAGGTATGGACAATATCTACCTTTATCACAAGTAAGAACGGAATTAGAAAAACAGTTTACTTTAGTTGATCTTCCAGAAAGAACTAGCGGGCCTGCCAGATATGTATCGGTTAAAGAAACAAATAATAAACTCGGCTTTATAACACCTTTAACACATAATTTTTGCGAAAGTTGTAATAGGGTAAGGTTAACTTGTACTGGTGTTTTATACATGTGTTTAGGACAAGACGATAATGCAGATTTAAAAACTGTATTAAGAGAACAAGGTCCTGATGCACTTGAGGATGCCATAAGATCTGCGATTGGAAGAAAGCCTAAAGGTCATGATTTCGAAATTTCACGACAATCAAACAACGTGTCTGTAAATAGACATATGTCTCTTACTGGTGGGTAGACCTTAATTTAATTTAAGGTTTTGTGGTTTGATGATTATTATACCTATAAAAATTAGTGAAATAGGAATTATAGTGTAAAACAACATTATTTCCCAACCTAAATTACTATGAAGATATCCTGCTAAAAAAGAACCCATTGCAACAAATACAAAGATAATAAAGTCAGTCACACCTTGAACCTTTGCTCGTTCCTCAGGTAAAGCGGATTTTGCAATGATATCACTTCCGCCAACATAAAGAAAATTCCAGCCTAAGCCACATAAAAATAAAGCTATCCAAAAATTTAGAACAGTATCACCTAAGATTCCAAAAAATACAGAAAAAGCATAGAGTATTATACCAACAAGCATTACCTTTCTATTTCCAAAACGAGATATAATAGAGCCTGTAAAAAAAGATGGGGCAAACATTGCGATTATATGCCATTGAATGACGGTAGAACTCGCACTGTTTCCTAATTTACAAATATTTACAATCTGAAGCGGTGTTGCTGTCATTATAAAGCTCATAAGGGAATAACCTACAGCAGCAGCTAAAATTGCTATTATTAATGTCTTTTGTATTAAAATATCTTTCAATGGTCTTATTTTTTTTGCTGTTACTTCTGGTTTTTTAATTTTAATAAAGATTAAGATTGTAAAATTTATAATTTGAATTGATGCTGCCAAAAGATATGTTGCTAGGTAAATATAGTCTGGGAAAAGATCAAATGAGTATCTTGAAACTTCAGGACCAACAACAGCGGCAATAACACCTCCAGCTAAGACTAAAGAAATAGCCTTGCTTTTTAAATTGTTTGAAACATTATCAGCAGCTGCATATCGATAAAATTGTTGATTAGCTTGTGAAAAACCAAGGAATATAGATCCTAGAATAAATAAATAAAAACTTTTATCAATGATCGAAAAAGCTATTATTAAACAACCAATAAAAGCCGCCAAGGATCCCAATAAAAACATTGATCTTCTACCAAATTTTCCCATTAATAACGAAACAGGTATAAGTGTTAACGCAATTGTCAGAAATTGAAGGGATAGTGGGATAGTCGAATAAGATGGATTTGTGGCTAGCATGGCTCCAACCAAGCCGGTATTAATCATATTAATGCTTGTTGTAGTTATCGACAAACCTTGTGCAACTGACAATATCAGGGTATTTCGTTTTTCTAATTCCAACTACTTATTGTCTTTATTTAAAGATGATATTAACTTCACAATATACTCAATCTAATTAAATTAATTAAGGAGATAAATTTGAAAACGATCACCGCTCCTGGATCTAAAAACCTTATAACAGATGTTTCCGGAGTACAAGTAGGTCACGCAGAAGATTATAAAATAGGAACAGGAGTGACTGTTATAACTGGTGACAATCCATTCTCTGCAGCTGTGGATGTTAGAGGTGGCGGACCTGGTACTAGAGAAACTGACATGCTTAGCTTAGAAAACTCAATAGGACGTGCAGATGCAATTGTCCTTTCTGGTGGCTCTGCCTATGGACTTGACGCAAGTTCAGAAATACAGGATTTACTTCGTGACGACAGAAAGGGATATCAATTAGGCAAAGCAATTATCCCCTTAGTTCCATCCGCAGTAATTTTTGATCTCAATATTAACGATAATCCTCATGTGAATAAACTAGGACATAGATCACCTTGGAGAAATTTAGCAAATCAGGCTTATAAATCTTGTAGTAATAATTTTCTTTTAGGATCTTATGGCGCTGGTTGTGGAGCAACAACTGCAACTTTAAAGGGTGGACAAGGATCATCTTCATGGAAACAAAAGTATTCCAATGGTCAAGAGTATACTGTAGGTGCAATTGTAATCAATAACGCTGTAGGTAACCCTTTGCTAAATAAAGGTCCATGTTTCCTATCGGGATATTTAGAAATTAACAAAGAATTTGGTGGATATGGAACTAGCAATGAAAATTTTGATCATGTTATTAGATCGAAAAGACTACCTCGTTCCATCGGGATAGCAGACACTTTTAATCAAATTTCTAGCAATACAGTTATTGGCGTAGTTGCAACCGACGCTCCTTTAAGCCGTGCAAATTTGAAACGATTGGCAATTATGGCGCACGATGGGATTGCAAAATCTCTCAGTCCAGCGCACACACCAATGGATGGAGATACGATTTTTGCTATCAGCACTCACCAAAATAACAAATCTGAATTAGATAATATAGATATTTTAGCAATGGGATCTAGAATCAGCGATTGTGTCGCCAGAGCATGTAATAGAGCAGTTTATGAAGCAGTTTCAACTATTAAGTCAAAACCAACATGGAAAGAGCTATTTGGAAGTAAATAATCTTGTAAAAAATCAGGTTTTTATATTTAGAGCGTCTGCTTTTTTCTTCAAACGCAGATAGAAAATAGAGGCGAATGGAAGGCTAATAATATAAACTAATACTAACGTTATAAAACCTTTGATAGGGTTGCTAATAATGGCATTACTTAGAAGAGCTAAAATTATTAACATTGGTATAACAAGTGACTTTGGAACTTGAAAAACTTTACCTGAGAATGTTGGCAAATTACTAACCATTGATATTGAAATAAACACTATCCAAAATCCAATTATATCAAAAGATTTCAACATATATTCATTTAAATAACCTTCAATAGCAAGCGGGAAAAGCATTAAAAAAGCTGCCGCTGGTGTGGGCACTCCATTAAAATAATTTTTAGCATAACTAGGTCTTTCAGACAGCTCTGAGTTAAATCTTGCTAATCTAAGCGCAGAACAAATTACGTATAGGACAATCACAATCCAAAAAATGTTGTCTTGTGGCTTATCCATCCATAAATATATCGCAAAGGCAGGTACTGCACCGAAAACAACAAAATCTGAAAGTGAGTCAAGGTGCATTCCAAATTCACTTGTAGATTTTAATAATCTAGCTACTCTTCCGTCTAGCATGTCAAAAACAGATGCTATAATTATCATAATTATAACATTATCCCAGTTACCAAAAAGAGCTTGATACATGGCTTGTAAACCAAAAATGAGAGCACAAATTGTAAGAAAATTTGGAAGCATCCAGACAACTGAAAAACGTTTAGGTCTTAATTGGAACGCTTTTTTTGCTAACTTTACACCTCTATTTTTCATCTAAATATTCTTTCACAGATTTAGAACTTTTAGTGAAATCACCAATTATAGTTTCTCCTGCAATCATTTTTTGTCCCTTTAGCACCATGACAGAAACATCTGATGGAAAATAAATATCTACTCTGCTTCCAAATCTAATTAATCCAAAAACTTCTCCAGCTTTAAGTGATGACCCTATACCCACATCGCAAATTATTCTTCTAGCTACCAAACCTGCAATTTGAACAAAAGCTATTTTCTTCCCATTTTCAGTCTCCATTCCAAGAATAAGTCTTTCATTTTCCGAAGAAGCTTTATCAAGACTGGCATTAAAAAAAGATCCTGGTATGTAATTTTTATAAAAAATTTTTCCTAGCATTGGTGACCTGTTTACATGTACATCAAATACATTCATAAAAACACAAACTCTTGTCCAGTTTCCTACAGGCAAACCAATTTCTTCATCTGGAGTTATCTTTGAAATTTCTATAACCCTTCCGTCAGCAGGAGAAATAATCAGGTTATTTTTATTTGTTCCTGATAATATTGGAGTTACCCTAACGGGATTTCTAAAAAAATAGATACACCAGAATGTCAAGACTAGACCAAAAAAATACAGCGGACTCCAAAACCAACCCATTATTACTGTCAAAATTGCAAAAATAGCAATAAAGGGTATTCCAGCAGAATGAATTGGAACTAACATAGAAGTTTTAATAGAATCAATTATGGTCATTTGTTTTCCTGACTAATTTATATTGAGCTATAGTAATACTTTGGATATAATATATGAATATCAATTTACAATTATATACAATTGTGTTTTTTAAAACAAATAATATTAGTATTTTACGAATTTAGGGGTTTATTTTGAATACAGTTAAAGAAAAAAAACTAAACGCTATCAAATCAGATATTTCAGAAATTAGAGATTTTGTTATGTCTAATAGTAGTATAGATGAAAAACAACTTTCAAATGATGATAATTTGAATGATAGTGAAGATGATACCATCACTTTGACAAAAATAGTTGATCCTAAAAATAGTGTTTCAAATGCCAATATTTTGGCTGATATTAAACAAGATTTAAATTTATTAAAATCTACTTTAATTAAACATGAACAAATTCTTACAGAAATATTACTTAAAATTAAATAATATTTTGATTATGTCATGACAATTTTCTCTGGTGTTTTCTTAGTAAAATTTGTAAAGAAGTGTCTATTATTAAAAACATGTATCTTTTTTAGTTGTGTGTTATATATTGTGTGCTAGTTATTAAGTGTGTGGAGGTTCATATGCGTTTTTTAAAATATAATTTTTTGCCATTATCACTATGTGTTTTAGCAAGTTTTACAACGCTTGATTCAAAAATTTCTTTTGCTGGGGGTGACCCTACAATAAAGGATCAAAAAGTAAAAAGCTCTAAGAGCAACATTAAACAGCATAATCACGCCAAAAATTATGTAACCAAACAAAAGAATTTGTCTTCCACAACAAATTCAACAGTAAACACTAAATCAAACAATAACTACAGACTCTGAAATTACTGGATTTGCTGCAATAGAAGACGTTCCATTGATTATTGATTTATCATCTGTAACAGATGCAGATGGAATGGGCACAGTTAGCGTACAATGGCAAATATCCGTGATAATGAAAAATGGACGAATATTAGTGCAGCTACAAATCAATCATTTACACCTAGAGAAATTCATGTTGGTAGTAGATTAAGAGTAGTTATTTCATATGTCGATGGCCAAGGAAATTTAGAGCCTCTAACAAGTCCTCCTTCTACTCCAGTAAAAAATGTAAATGACAAACCTACTGGTTCAGCTAGACTTATTGGTTCTTCAGTTGAAGATAGTGCGCTTGTTGTTGATACGTCTAATATTGCTGATGAAGATGGTATTGGAGGCTTCGACATAACATGGCAAAGATCATCTTCTAAATCGTCATGGGAAGCTTATCCTGCCGCACAAAGTGAAGTTCTTAGATTAACTCAGAACCAAGTGGGATTTTCATATAGAGCAGTTGTTTCATACATTGATTCTCACGGAACAAGAGAAGTTTTATATACTAGCCCTTCTGAAACTATCGATAATTTAGATGACCCTGTTCAAGGTGAAGTGATTATTGATGGTGAACCTATAGAAGGCGCAACTCTAACCGCTTTGTCTAATTCTCTAACAGACGAGGATGGGATCGCCTCTATTTCTATAAGCTGGGAAAAATCAAAGGATGGTCGTAATTGGATTGTATTAAATAGCTTAAGTGGACCAGCCCTTTCTCTAAATCAAACATTAGTAGGATCTCAAATAAGAGCCAGAGTTGCAGTTGTTGACAATTTTGGTATTGAGACCAATTTATTTAGTCAAGCAACAAGAACAGTTGAAAATATTAATAATAAGCCCTCAGGTAGAATTATTATAAGAAGAGTGGGTCAATAATATATTAATATTTTATTCGCTAAATATTATAAATTAATTATGAAATGGAACTAAATTTTTCTGATAGTGTTTAATGGAGTGTTTTAATGAAACAAAAGTCTAATTTTGAAAAACCAAATTCTAACGTTATATCATTTCATAAGTTCAAAGAAAACCAAAGTGAGACAGTCACATCTACAATAGCGGCAATACTAGCAGTTAAAATAGAACATCCTAAAAATATTTCCCCAGAAGATTTTTTCATCAACGAGATTGATACTCATGATAATATAGAAATATTAGCTTTTGAAGATGCTTTAGAAAATGACAGCATAGGGCTAACAACCAAGGAAGCTCAAAACGACGCTTCAAATGATGACTAATACCTTTTTAACATTATAAATTAGTATTATTTGGATATTTTAGTTAATTTCCAAATTTGAGGTAGCAAAATTGATGCAAGTATTAATTTATAAAAATCACCTATAATAAATGGTTGCATACCTTTTAAAATGGCAAACTCAAAACCTTTAATTATAGATAGCTGCACAATTCCAAAAAGATAAATTATTAACATACCTAACATCATTGCAAAAACTGATTTAAATAATACTTTTCCCCATCCCCTGTCAGCTAACTCACCAACAATTAGAGAAGCTACAAGAAACCCAAAAAGAAACCCACCTGTTGGCCCCATTAAATAAGGTAACCCACCACCATAAGCAAAGACAGGTAAACCTATCATTCCTTGAAACAAATATAGGCTAACTGTTGCGACTGCTATATTCCTACCACATAACATAGAAATCATTAAAATAGCTAGAGGTTGCAAAGTCATAGGGACTGGATATAAATCTACTTTTATCTTTGCTGACAATACTAATATAAGACTGCACAATATCACAGTGAATGTTTTAGTAATAAATGAGAAATTATCTTCAATTTTACCTTTTAAAATAAAACTTTCAATCCAGGTTGATGTAAAAGATGTATGATTATTCATAATAAAAACCCTTTGATTCCATTAATTTAAATATTAGTATCTATGTAAGGTTTATAACATAAATTATTTTTTTATAAAATTATATTTTGTAGGACTCTTCATGGCTGAAGTCGATGACATATTAACACCACTTTGTATTTGGTTAAAAGATAAGAGAAAAATTGCTCTTGCTACTGTAATTTCAACTTGGGGAAGCTCACCAAGACCTGTGGGAGGTCAAATGGCCATAGATCAAAATGGTGAAATAATTGGCTCTGTTTCTGGTGGTTGTATAGAAGGGGCCGTAATTACTGAAGGAATAAAATCGTTAAGCGATGGCAAAACTAGAGTTAAAGATTATGGAATTTCAAATGATATGGCTTGGGAAGTTGGGCTTGCTTGTGGTGGAGAACTTAAGGTTTTAATTCAACCTCTTCAAATTGAAGATAAAATTATTTTTTCTATAGTTGAAAGTATAAGAAAAAGGGAAGTAATAAAATTAAAAATTAATACTAAATCAGGTTTAAGAACAATAGATAAGTCTATATCTCAACAATCAAGCTCTTTTAATCAATTGATGAATGAGTTCATACACATTATTGACCCTAAACCAAGGTTATTCATTATTGGAGCAGTTCACATAGCTCAAGAGTTAGTAAAACTAGCTACTATAGCTGATTTTGAAATAATATTAATTGATCCTAGAGATCATTTTGCAACTAAAAAAAGATTTCCAAACTGTCAAATTATTAATGATTGGCCAGATAATGCTTTATCAAAATTCAAATTCGATAAAGCAACACACCTAGTGACATTAACTCACGATCCAAAAATTGATGATCCAGCTTTAATATATAGTCTTAAAAAAAATATAGGTTATGTAGGATCTTTAGGAAGTAAAAAAACACATCAAAAGAGGTGTGAAAGATTATCCTTATTAGGATTCAATCAAAACGATTTGAATAAAATTCATGGCCCAATCGGTTTAGATATTAAGGCAAAAAATCCTGCTGAAATTGCTATATCTATTTTAGGAGAGATAATACAATTTAGACGTGCTAACTGATGGCAGACAAAAATGACAAATCCATAATAAAAAAAATAATTTTAGCCGCAGGTTTAAGTAAACGATATGGACTAAAAAACAAACTTACTCAACATATCAATAATAAACCAATAATTAATTGTCTAATGGACAAGTTGTTAAGCATATATGATACCAGTGAACTCTTAATAGTTACAGGATATGAACATGAAACTATTATCAATTTAATAAATAATTCTGATATTGAATGTATATATAATAATGATTACAAAAAAGGGATTGGGACATCAATATCTGCTGGGATTAGAGAGTTAGATAAAACCATTAGAGGTGTAATGATAATTCCTGCTGATATGCCAATTATATCAACAAAAGATTTAATCAAATTACAAAATACGTTTCTAGAATTGAATTGTAGTAAAGTTATATTTCCTAAATATAAATCTCAAGTTGGAAACCCTGTAATACTTCCTAAAAAATACTTTAATATATTAGAAGGCTTAAAAGGAGATTTCGGAGCAAAGTCTCAAATTAACAAAACTGATATAATAACTGTAAACACAGACATTGGAACTATTTTTGATATAGATACAGTTTCAAATCTAAAAAAAGCTGAAAATATTTTATAAAAACTAAGACGCAGCTCTTGCAGCTTTTTTTCTTTCATGCTCTTTTAAGTATTTTTTTCTAATTCTTAAACTGTCCGGTGTAACTTCAACTAATTCATCATCATTAATAAATTCTAATGCAAACTCTAAAGTTACATTAATAGGCGTTGTTAAAGTAACAGCATCATCAGTTCCAGATGCTCTTACATTTGTAAGCTGTTTTCCTTTAAGTGGATTGACAACTAAATCATTATTTCTACTATGAATACCTATAATCATACCTTCATATACATCAATACCATTCTCTATAATCATTTTACCTCTGTCTTGAAGGTTAAATAATGCATATGGCAGTGCTTTGCCTTGGCCTATAGAAATAAGTGCTCCGTTTCTTCTACCTGTTTGAAGACCTTGGATTATTGGACCGTATGTATCAAAAGTATGGTACAACAACCCAGATCCAGATGTTAAAGTTAGAAACTCTGCCCTAAAACCGATTAGTCCTCTACTTGGCATATTATAATCCAAGCGGACACGACCTTTACCATCTGGAACCATATCTGACAATTGAGCTTTTCGTTCACCCATTTTTTCCATGATTTTACCCTGATGAATTTCTTCAACGTCAACAGTTACATTTTCATAAGGTTCTTTTTTAATTCCGTCTATATGCTTGGTAATAACTTCAGGAGAAGAGACTCCCATTTCAAAACCTTCTCTTCTCATATTTTCAATTAAAATTGATAAATGAAGTTCACCTCTTCCAGAAATTCTAAATTTATCTGGATTATCTGTATCTTCAACTCTAAGAGCAACATTTGTTTTAAGCTCTTGCTGCAAACGGTCTCTAATTGACCTACTTGTAACTAATTTACCTTCTTGTCCTGCAAATGGGCTGTCGTTAACTTGTATCATCATACTAATAGTAGGCTCGTCAACTGAGAGCTTTTCAAGTACTTCCAATTTACCAACTTCACAAATTGTATCTGAAATTTTTAATTCACCCAAACCACTAATTGCAACTATATCTCCAGCACTTGCTTCGTCTACTTCTTGCTTCTCAAGACCATGAAAATTCATAATTTGCAATACTTTACCCTGTCTTGCATTCACCATCAACATTTCCAATTGAAACTGATTGCCCTTTTTTTAAGTTGCCCTCTTCTAATTCGTCCTGTTCCAATTAAACCCACGTAGCTTGAATAGCTCAAAGCTGAAATCTGAATCTGAAGATCTCCATTAGGATCAACATTAGGGTAGTCTACATTTTTAATGATAGTTTCAAAAATAGTATCCATATTTTGTTTTTTATTAGACAAATCATCAGTAGCCCAACCTTGAATTGCAGAAGCATAAACTACAGGAAAATCAAGTTGATGTTCGTCAGCACCTAATCTATCAAAAAGATCAAAAGTTTGATCTAATACCCAATCTGGTCTTGCTCCATCTCTATCTATTTTGTTTATTACAACAATAGGTCGTAAACCTGCTTGAAGTGCTTTTTTCGTAACAAAACCAGTTTGTGGCATTGGTCCGTCAACTGCATCAACTAGCAATAAAACAGAGTCAACCATAGAGAGAACTCTTTCAACTTCACCTCCAAAATCAGCGTGGCCAGGAGTGTCTACAATATTAATCCTAAACTCTTTCCATTTTAAACCAGTATTCTTTGGATAAAATAGTTATACCACGCTCTTTTTCAAGATCATTAGAATCCATTACTCTTTCAACTGTCTGAGAATGCGCAGCAAAGGTTCCCGATTGCTGTAACAAAGTATCAACCAAAGTTGTCTTGCCGTGGTCAACATGAGCAACGATTGCAATATTTCTAATTAGCTTGATTTTATCTTCAGGTTTCAGGTTATTACTCATTTTAAACTCTACTAGTTTTGTTTATTATTAATTAAGATTGCCTATATAGGCCTTTATTAGGCATTTTGTCACTAAATAAAAAAATTATATGCTTATTAAATCTTATACAAACTTTAAATCATACAAATACGTCTTCTTCACTTTCTGTTACAGGTTTTATTTTTTCAGTTTTTAAAGCCAAAGCAAGTAATGGAGGAACCATTAGCAAAGTTAAAATAGCTGAAGTCGCCAAACCTCCAAAAACTACTGTACCAATACCTCTGTACAATTCTGAACCTGATCCAGGAAAAATAACTAATGGGATTAATCCAAATAAGCTTGTTAAAGTTGACATGAATATTGGTCTAATTCTATTCTTGTTGCTTCACTTATAGCCTCAGCATCTTCATATTTTCATACCTTATATGCCATAAGGTTTGCTCTACCATTAAAATTGAATTATTGACTACAATCCCTGCTAAAATTATAAAACCTAACATTGTTAGCATGTCTAAGGGTTGAGGAGAAAATTGATTTAAAATTACTAATCCAATAACTCCACCCGCTCCTGCCACCGGAACAGTTATCATAATAACTAAGGAAGAATAAATGATCTCATCAAAACTGTGAGCAACAAAAAAATTACAAAAAGTGCAATCATTACATTATTTTTCATAGCCATCCAAGTGCGCTCTAATTCACTAGCTGCTCCAGAAAGATTTACTAGAAACACCTTGAGGTTTATTTTTTTCAATAGGGTTGACAACTGAATTTTGAAGTTTTAAAACTGCATCTTCTAAGGAAATACTTTCATGTGGGCGCAATTGTATAGTTAAGAACACGTCTACCTGATAACCTTTTTATCTGCTCAGGAACTCCTAACAATTTAATATCTGCTACTTGAGATAACCTTACAAGTTCTCCAGTTTTTGTTATTAAAGGTAAATCTTTTAAATCATCTATTTTATTAGTATTTGCTTTATTAGAAGTTAGTACTAAATCAATCAACCTACCTTCAAACGGTATTTCTGCTACTCTAACCCCATCATTATATGCGTCTAATGATTGAGCAAATTCTCTAGCAGTCATTCCAGCATTTGCTAATTTTTCAGGTATTGGTTGGATCATCACTTGAGGAGAACCTGCTCCCATTTGTGGAACAGATCGAACCTGATGTCCATTTTTTGGAGGAAATTCATTTCTAATTAATCTTATGATTTTTTGAGCCGTTGGTTGAATCAATTCCAGAGAAGATCCAGTTATTTCTAATTTTATTACTCTCGATCCCCAACTGATCTTCCAAATAATGAAGCCTGCTGAGCAAATGCTCTGGCACCTGGTTGTGATCTTATTGGTTTTGTAAGAACTGGTAATATTTCTTTAACTCTATCTGGATTCTCAGTTGCAGCTCCAGCAAATGCACCTCCTGAATAAGCTACAAAGAAAAATCGAGCAATTTTTGGTTTACCAAAAGGTCCATCTGTTTCTGCTTCCCATAGCGGTTGTGCCGCCTTTTCCATAGCGCGGGATATATCAATAGTAGCTTCTTTGTTATAGCCTGATGGCACCATAATACGAGCAAACACAAAATTTCTATTCCCATCTGGTAAATAATCTAATGGGGGTAAGAAAAAGGTAATAATAGCTGTTGCTGTAAAAATTAAACCAAAAACAACTGATAAACCAAACTTGAGTGAATTTGTCGACCAAAAAGCATAATTTTGAATTATTTTGGCAAACTTAGATGCAAATTTGATCTACAAAGATTATGGAACGTTTTTTATCAATTTCATCCTTGGATTCCTTTAATATTTTGGCTGCTACAGTTGGGATTAATGTAACAGAGATCAAAACAGAAATTAAAACAGAAACTGATATTGCAATACCAATATCTCTAAATAACTGTCCAATAGGGAGATCAAGCATCAAAATAGGTATAAAAACAACTACAGTTGTGAGAGCAGAACCAAGAATTGGAGCCCACACTTGCCGAGAACCATTATAAGAAGCCATTAATGATGTCATTCCTGATTGCTTTAATCTATATATGTTTTCTTGACTTACAATAGAAGCATCTACAACCATACCAACTGCAAAAGCTAAACCTGCTAATGAGATAACATTTACCGATAGACCTAACCAGGAAATAGCTACAAATGTTCCTATCACAGAGACAGGTATAGCTAACATAATAATAAAAGTAGGCCGAAAACTTCTTAAAAAAAGCATAAGTATGCAAATTGCTAAAATTCCACCTATAATTATATTTTGTTGAACTAATGCAATGGCAGCATTTATGTATATTGTCTCATCGTATACATTGTTTAAAACAAGTCCATTTTCTGCAAGCACTCCCTCATTCAATTTTTTTATTTCTATTTTAAGATTATTAATAATTTCTACTACATTTGAATTTGGCTCTCTAATTACCGCAAACGTAATAGCGTCTTGACCATTCATTCTCCTAAAGCTTGTAGGTTTTTTATAAGACATAAAAATTTTTGCAACGTCTTCAAGTTTAATATTTACAAGTCTACCTTCTTTATCCACGTTCAGATCTTAAAATTATATTCTTTGCTGTTTCTGCAGTATAAGATATAGCTTCTGCTCTAAGAGAATAAGACCTTTTACCCTCTATTATTTCTCCTGCAGTTACTTGTGCAGAACTTGCTCTTAACGCTTCTAAAACACCTGGTACAGCAATTGAAAATTCTGCTAACTTTTGTGTGTTTAATGCAACCCTTAGCTCTTTTTTTTGTCCTCCTCGAAATGTTATTTCTGAGATACCTTCAATACGAGATAATTTTTCTATTACTTCAAATTCTACAAAGTCACCTAAAGTTCCTAAATCTTCAACTTTAGAATTAGGCAATTTAACCATCGCTAATCTTGAAATTGGACTATCATCTGAATTAGACGTTCTAACCGTTGGACGTCTTGCTTCAGATGGAAGACCATCTATTGAAGCGACCTTACTTAAAAGTTGTATCAGTGCGATATCCATGTCTTGACCAAGGCTGTAAGTAAGAGTTACTCGTGCTGATCCAAATCTGCTATCTGATTCTACATTCTCTACACCAGAAAGTGATACAACAGCCAATTCAAGTCTTGTTACAACTTCTCTTTCTACATCCTCTGGAGAGGCTCCAGGCCAAGAAACCCTTACTTGTAAAACTGGCTTATCAATATCTGGTGTCATTTGTATAGGTATTTTGTTAAGAGCCACTATACCAAAAGCTATAATTAAGAAAATAAATGCTGCAACTGCAATAGGTTGTTTAATTGAAAGTTTAATTAAACCGTTCATTATTTTATCCTACGTTTTAAAATTATTTTTATTTCTTTTTATTTTGTTTATGCATTTTAATTTTAATTGGTTGATTTGGTCTTAGGTTTTCATTTCCTTTTACAACCACTAATTGTCCTTCTTCTAAACCTCCTAAAATTTCTATTTTATTCCCAACAGATTTGCCTATCTTAACAAACTTTTGTTTTGCTAAACCTTTTTCAAAATAATATACAATTTGTTTATTACCCTTTGATATCAAGGCATCTTTAGGTATTAACAATCTGGGTAAACTTTTACCGATTGGAATTTCGAGGGAAAATCTTGTCCCAGAGGCACTTAAACTCTTGGGCAAACTTTCATTTAGAGATATTCTCACTTTTCGTGTTCCAGTTCTTATGTTTTCTGAATTCACTATCCCTCTTACTTTACCTTCATAGTTAGCTTTATCATTTATGATATTCACTTCTGATCCAATTATAATTTTTGAGGCTAATTCAGATCTTAAATCTGTTTCTATTTCATTAAGGCCATTAGCTAAAATTGTTGCTAAGATTTTCCCTTTTGAAATCAGGGCTCCTGTTTGAGCTTGGATAGAGATGATGTTTCCATCAACAGGCGATAAAATTTTGGCAAATGCAAGATTTTCTTTATTTTCATCTAAAGAAATTTTAAGTTTTAGAATATTATATTCTCTTAGCGCAATTTGTTGCTTATTTTGAAGAAGTGAAATGTTTACATTATCTAGATTATCTTGAGTAATAATCTTTTTTTCTTTTAAGTTTTTTGCGTTTTTTACTTTTGAAACTCTTAAAGAAAGTTGTTCTTTTAGAAGGTTTAATGTTTTCTCTTCTAATTTTAATTCAGCATAATTTGCTTAATATTTCTAATTATATCCTTTGAAGCAAGAGTAAATAACAAATCATTTTTTTTTACATTATCTCCAATTTTGAAGTGAATCTTTAATATTTCTTGATTAATTTTTGAAGAAACAATTATAGGATCTAGTGCAACTAATCGTCCAATTGCATTAGTTTTTTCTGAAACTTTGACAACTTTAACTTTTTTAATTTCAACTAACGATGCCCTTTTACCCTTATCTTTAAATTTAGATTGACCATATAGTGGAGAAGCAAGAAGAAGACACGAAAATGTTAAAATAGAAATAAAAAGTTTCAATCTTTTTCCAAACTTATTTTAGTTTACATTAAAATTACTAGCATATTATAGTTGTGGACCGGCTTTTAAAAGGGATTTTCCATGCTCATTATCACAAAATTTTTGAAAATTATTTATAAATAATTGCGCTAATTCCTTAGCCTTTTTGTTCCACTCTTCATCAGAACTCCATGTTGATCTAGGGTCAAGTAATTTTGGTGGAACATTATTAACTTTTAGTGGAACTTCTAAATTAAATATTGGAATATTTTTTGTTGATACATCATCAAGTTCGTTATTTAAAATAGCGTCTATTATTAATCTAGTATTTTTAAGTGATATTCTTTCACCTTCTCCATTCCATCCAGTATTGACTAAGAAGACATCCGATTTTACCGATTTCATTCTTTGAGATAACACATTGGAATATTCTGTTGGATGTAACATTAAAAAAGCAGCACCGTAACAAGCAGAAAAGGCTGGTTCAGGCTTTGTTACCCCTCTTTCTGTACCAGCTAGTTTTGCCGTAAAACCAGATAGAAAATGGTATTCCGCTTGTTCGTAGGAAAGTTTTGAAACCGCAGGTAAAATACCAAAGGCATCAGCAGCCAAGAATATAATTTTTGAGGCATGTTTTCCCTTTGATACTGGTTTAACAATATTATCAATATGATATATAGGATATGAAACTCTTGTGTTTTGCGTAACCGAAGTGTCACTGTAATCAACTTTACCACTTTCACTAACTGTTACATTCTCTAATAAAGCATCTCTTCTTATAGCCTTATAAATATCAGGTTCTTTATCAGAGTCTAAATCTATTGTTTTTGCGTAACATCCACCCTCAAAATTAAAAACCCCCTCTTCATCCCAGCCATGTTCATCGTCTCCTATTAATTGTCTTTTTGGATCAGTAGAAAGAGTGGTTTTACCGGTTCCTGATAATCCAAAAAATAAAGCTACGGATCCGTCTAAACCTTTATTTGCTGAGCAATGCATTGAAGCAATATTTTGTTGAGGTAAAAGATAATTCATTACAGAAAACATACCTTTTTTCATTTCACCGCCGTACCAGCTTCCTCCAATTATTTGAATTTTATCTGTTAGATTAAAGGCTATGAACGTCTCAGAATTCAATCCATCATCTTTGAAATTAGTGTTAGCAGTTTTAGAACCGTTCAGCACATGAAAATCAGGAATAAAATCTTTTAACTCTTGATCCGATGGCCTAATAAACATATTTTTAACAAAATGAGCTTGCCACGCCACTTCAACTACAAACCTAACTTTTAAACAAGTATCTTTGTTTGCACCACAGAAAGCATCAATGATATATAGTTTTTTACTTGAAAGTTGATCAGTTACTAATTTTTTAAGGTTGTTCCATACCTTATTGTCAATAGGCTTATTATCATTCTTTGATAATTCAGATGTCCACCACAAATTATTTTCAGTAGTATTATCTTTTAAAATATATTTATCTTTTGGAGATCTTCCTGTGTAGATGCCAGTCATTACATTTACTGCACCAAACTGTGTATTTTGAACACGCTCTAAGCCATCTAATTCTGGAGAGTTTTCATGTTGGTAGAGAGTTTCGTATGAAGGATTGTATACAATGTCTTTGATATTTTTAATTCCAATATCTGATAACTGTTCTTGTATTATTTTATCCATTTAAATATCCACAATTTATTATGTAAAGGTATTCATTAATATTTATTATTATGAGAAATCTATCAAGTCAATTATAGTTAAAAATTATCATTAAAAAAAATCAAAATTAATGATGTAAAATATTATTTATTCTAATATGTTTTCTGTATATAATATTATGTTATATTTCAATATTATTTACATGATATTGCTCAATTTAATTTATTAGAAATAAAACAATATGAAAAACCAAGTAACTATTATTGGAGGTGGTCTAGCAGGTTGGGCATCTGCGTCTGTTTTTGCTGAAAATGGATATCATGTTAATATTTACGATAAACAAAGCCAAAACTTTGGTTCACAACAAATTTCACCAAATGGCTGGTTAGCATTAGCCAACTTAATAGATATTAAAAAAATTAAACCTTATTTTGAGCCTTTTAATAATATCCAAATTAAATATATGGATAATAATCAGAAATTAGAATTACTATCTAATTTTAATATTGAAAATAAAACTACAAATTATGGATCTATTGAAAGAGAAAGTATTGTGCAGTTATTAAAAGAAAATGCACTTAAAAAGTAAATCGATTACAACACATAATTCTTACATTGAACATATAGTTTCAAATAACGAAACAAACGAAATTATAGACGACAATGGAAATATTTTTTTAGCAAAATCAATAATTGGCGCAGATAGCATAAATGGTGTTTCAAGAAAATTTGTAATTGGATCAGATATTAAATCAAAACAAAAAAAAATTTTTAGAGCCTTTTCTTTTAAAACCAGCTCTTATCAATTAGCTAGAAACTCACTTCAACTTATTATTACCTCTATTGGTCATTTCGTTATTTATCCTACGATCATTGATAAAAAAAATGCAACTAACTATATCTTTGTTCCTGCTGACGATAAATCCATCCCTCCAATTATTCATGATAAAATATTAAGTTATTTAATACCTGATGATATTAATTGGGATACAACTTTTGCTACAAACACTAATGAAGAAAATAATGTAATCCATAGAAATGGCGTATTTTTAGTTGGAGATGCCTCTATAACAATGCCTCCTCACATAGCTCAGGCAGGTAATCAAACATTGGAAGATGCCGCCTTTATCAAAAAATGCTTACAAGAAAATAATAATTTTAAACAAATGATAAACATGTTCATAAAACACAGGTATATAAAAAAAAATATAATCTCTAAGAAATCAAGATCTATCGGGAAAATACTAAGCGCTCAAAAATTAATAGGGCACTTTAGAAATTTAAGCTTAAAGGCTTATGGAAATGAAGTTTTGGAAACTGTTTTAAATCCAATATGGGCATCTGATATAAATGAATAAATCTTTTTTTTTAACAATCATAATTGGAATTTTAATGATTAATCAAGTTACTGCAAATGTATATGAATTTAAGTTTACTTCTATTGATGGCAAAATTATAAAATTAAGTGATTTCAAAGGTAAACCTTTAGTAATAATTAATACCGCTTCATTATGCGGTTTCACAAATCAATATAGTGATATTGAACAGCTTTTCAAAAACTACGCAGATAAAGATTTAACTATTATTGCTGTCCCTTCAAATGATTTTGGTAATCAGGAATTATCCTCTAATAAAGAAGTGAAAGATTTTTGTACTACAAATTTTAATGTGTCTTTTTTACTAACAGAAATAACAAATATTAAAGGTAAGAATGGCCATCCTTTTTTTAACTGGGTTAAAAAAGAAGCGGGATTTCTTGCATTTCCAAAATGGAATTTTTATAAATATTTGATCGACAGAAACGGTAAATTAGTATCTTGGTACGCCAGCGTAACAAAACCAACATCAACAAAAATAATAACAAATATAGAAAAAATAATTTTAGACAAATAAAAAGCCATCCGAAGATGGCTTTTATAAATAAATTTAAACTATTATTCTCTATTTCCTAAAAACATTAATAAGAACTGAAACATTAATATAAAGTCTAGGTACAAAGTTAAAGCGCCTAATACTGACTTTTTTCCAGAAACTTCATTATTATCTCCAGCTAAATACATATTTTTAATTTTTTGAGTATCATATGCTGTTAATCCTGCAAATATCAAAACTCCAACAATAGAAATTATAAAATCTAATTGTGTTGAAGCCATAAATATATTAGCAATCTGCGCTATTATTAGACCAAAAACTCCCATCATCAAAAATGAACCTAGACCAGATAATGATTTTTTTGTTGTGTACCCATATATAGATAAGGCTGCAAATGCTGCCGCAGTTACAAAAAAGGCTCTTACAACTGATGCTCCAGTATACACAAGCAGTAATGAAGAAAGTGATAATCCCATTAATCCTGCATAAACATAGAATAGATTTCTAGCTTTCTCTGCAGAAATACTGTTAAGCTTTGCCGACAAATAGAATACCATACCTAAAGGAGCAAGCATCAAAACCCATTTTAATGGGCTCAAAAAGAAAAGCTCTCCAATAGGAGTTAATGCACCATTTGAGATTGCAAGAAAATTTAATCCCATAGCCATCAAACCAGTTAATGCTAGGGCCGTTGTCATATGATTATAAACACCAAGCATATAAGTTCTTAACCCTAAATCGATTTGGGAAGCCTGAGCATTTGAGCTTGACATAAAACGATTATCATTCATGAAATTTTTTCCTTATTTTATATTAATTATTAGATTAATATAGTACTTTAATAACATGTAAGCAATAGTTGCATAAAAATATAATATTTTAAAGAGAATGAACTGGGACAAATTTATTAGCTTGCGATTTTCTAATCTTTTGAGTTTCTGACTTTAATTGACCACAAGCTGCAAATATATCTTGTCCTCTTGGCTTTCTAATAGGTGATGCAAATCCAGCATCCATAATTATGTTTGCAAATACATCAATATTTTTTTGAGTTGAAGTTTCAAACAAAGATCCAGGCCATGGATTAAAAGGTATCAAATTGATTTTAGATGGAATTCCCTCGATTAATTTTACAAGATTTCTAGCATCTTCTTTAGTATCATTAACGTCTTTTAACATAACATATTCCCACGTAATCCTTCTTGAGTTTGATAAAGCAGGATATTTTTTGCAAGCATCAATTAAATTCTCTAAATTATATTTTTTATTTATGGGCACTAACTTATCCCTAAGTTCATCATTCACCGCATGAAGTGAAATAGCTAAATTAACACCTAAATCTATCCCTGATTTTTCAATCATTGGTACAATGCCTGAAGTGGAAAGGGTAATCCTTCTTCTAGATAAAGAAATACCATCGTCTAACATCATAATTTTTATGGCTTTACTTACCTCGCTATAATTCAATAAAGGTTCTCCCATACCCATCATAACAACATTGGTAACTTTTCTATTATTTTTCCCAGATGGCCAATCATCTAAATGATCCATAACTAACATTAATTGCCCAAGAATTTCACTTGAGTTTAAATTTCTAACCAAAGCTTGTGTACCGGTATGACAAAAAGTACAGTTCAAAGTACATCCTACCTGACTAGACAAGCAAACGGTTCCTCTGTCATCTTGAGGGATAAAGACAGTCTCAACTTCAGAGTTATCTTTAAGCTTAATTAACCACTTTATTGTACCGTCTTTACTGTCTTGTCTTTCGATAATTTCTGGGCGAGATATTACTGATATCTGATTTAAAAGGTTTCTAGTAGACTTAGCAATATTGTTCATATCATCAAAGCAGGTATGTCCGAAACAATAAATCCATCTCGAAATTTGATTGGCTCTAAATTTTGACATCTCATTTGAGGCACAAAAATCCTGTAATTGTTCTAAACTTAAATCTAACAGATCCTGTTTAAACATTTCTTAGTACCTTATTGAATACTTGAAATTCATGAACAACTTTTGTCGATAAGTCTAAGAGCTTTTGTAAACCCAGATAATGAGTATGTGTCTACAATTTTATTTCCAGGAGATGAAATTCCTGTTACAACAAGCTTTTTCCCTTTTCTCATGGATTGGACTAAGCGCCTATCGATCTTCGAGCTTTCAGACCATGCTCTATCGTCAACTGGAAATAATTTTGTTATCTTTCCATCTACATTGAATATTACATCATTGTTACGTTTAAAATTAAAACCTGCCTTAATTGAAACTTCGTGTTTTGCACCACCTTTTGTATTTGTTACAAAAACAAAAGGTTCACCTCGATTTTCTCTATCAAATTTGCCGGTAGTTTTAATGGGCGTAGAAGTTATAAAGCAAGTTTTACTTTTACTAATTTTAGTTGAATAAGCTTTCCAATATTTTTCAGAACCTAATAATTTAGTTTCTGCCAGAACAACATTAGAAAAAGGTAACGAAAACAATAAAAAAGTTAACAAAATAATTTTTTCAAAATTCTTCATACTTATTCCCACTATACTGCATATCATATGCAATAACCTGACCAGTAAATATTAAATTCTAACTTTAATATGATAAAAACGATATAATATGAACAGTCGAATGATAAATAAAACTATCAATGATTAATAAAACTGACAATAGCTAATTGATTAATTTATATTTTTTTTTACAAAAAGTTAAAATTAACTTAAATATATTCCATAATTAAATTCTATTAGTTTCTTAATAAATATATTTATAACTTAAATATTTTTGAATTAATTAAGATTTAAGGAAAAAAAATGATCAACACAAATTCTGAAATAAATAAAGTAGTTTTAGCCTACTCTGGAGGATTGGATACTTCAGTTATATTAAAGTGGCTTCAAGACACTTATAATTGCGAAGTTGTCACTTTTACCGCAGATATAGGTCAAGGAGAAGAAGTTCAGCCAGCAAAACAAAAAGCAGAAATGCTAGGAGTAAAAGAAATTTTTATAGATGACTTGAAAGAAGAGTTTGTTAGAGATTTTGTATTTCCAATGTTTAGAGCAAATGCTTTATATGAAGGTATTTATTTGTTAGGAACCTCCATTGCAAGACCTTTAATCGCAAAAAGACAAATTGAAATAGCGAACTTAACTAATGCTGACGCTGTCTCTCACGGCGCAACTGGTAAAGGTAATGACCAAGTCAGATTTGAAATTGGCTATTATAGTTTAAAACCAGATATAAAAGTAATTTCCCCTTGGAGAGAATGGGATTTAACTAGTAGAACCAGTTTAATAAATTATGCAGAGAAGAACCAAATTCCTGTCCCTAAAGACAAAAGAGGTGAAGCTCCTTTCAGTGTTGACGCAAACTTATTACACATATCTGCCGAAGGTAAAATTCTTGAGGATCCATGGGTGGAACCAGAAGAATTTGTATATTCAAGAACAAAATCACCTTTTGATGCACCTAATACAATAACTGAAATAGAATTAGAGTTTTTAAACGGAGATCCTGTTGCTTTAAATGGTAAAACTCTATCGCCAGCGTCAATGCTTCATCAATTAAATATTTTGGGAGGTGATAATGGTATAGGTAGAATTGATTTAGTAGAGAATAGATTTGTTGGTATGAAATCTAGAGGAGTTTATGAAACCCCAGGTGGAACTATTTTATTTCATATGCGAAAAGCTATTGAGTCTATTACTCTGGACAAAGGTGCTTCTCACCTTAAAGATGAATTAATGCCTAAATATGCTGAATTAATTTATAATGGATTCTGGTTTTCACCTGAAAGAACTATGCTACAGGCCGCAATAGATGTAAGCCAAAAAAATGTGTCTGGAACAGTTAGAGCGAAGCTTTACAAGGGGAATGTAATTATAACTGGAAGAAAATCACCATTTTCTCTATACAGCGAAAGTTTAGTAACATTCGAAGAAGGTTCAGCCGATTATAATCATTCCGATGCAGAGGGTTTTATTAAGTTAAATGCACTCAGATTAAGAGTTAAAAAAATGATTGAAACTTCAAATTGAATTAACTACTTAATACAAACAGGGCCTGCTGATCCATCTGCAGATAATTGTTTAAGAACAACTTTCCCGTTTTGAGTTATTGCATAAGTGTTTTTTAATCTTCCTGATTGACAGACTACAGGTTTAACAAATCTGTATTCAGCCTTGCCAGCCTTAGATGATTCTACCAAAAAATTTTTAACGTGTGTTTCTTGCATAGCTACTATAGAATATATCATTATAAAAAATATCATATTATCTCCTTTTAATATTTATATATTCCTTTAAATCAATGGCTATAATATGACAAATCAAGACAAAATTACGGCATTTAAAAATTTATATAATGGAAAAAAATATGAACCAAAATCAATTCAAAATACCAGAAGAAATGCAAGCTATTGAGATCTTGGAATTTGGAGGTCCTGAAAATTTAAAAAGTTGTACAAGGCCAACTCCTAAACTTTCAAATGGTCAAGTTTTAATAAAAGTTTTGTTTGCTGGGGTAAATCGGCCTGATTTATTGCAAAGGCAAGGTAACTATAAAGTCCCTGAAACTGCTTCTGATATTCCAGGACTTGAAGTATCAGGCACTGTTGTTGACATAAAAGATACTAATTCAAAATTCAATTTAGGTGACAAAGTCTGTGCCCTATGTCATGGAGGAGGCTATGCTGAATATGTAGCAGTAGATAGTGGCCATTGTATGAAAATACCTTCAACTTTCTCAATGCAAGAAGCTGCGTGCATACCTGAAACGTTTATTACAGTATGGAGTAATTTATTTGTTCGTGGAAAATTGAAAGCCAATGATAAAGTGCTTATTCACGGCGGTGCAAGCGGAATAGGTACTACAGCAATTCAGTTAGCTAAAAGTTTTGGTGCAACAGTGTACGCAACAGCAGGAAACGAAAACAAGTGTTTAGCAGCAGAAAAATTAGGTGCTTCAAAATGTATTAATTACAAAACAAAGCAATTTGAAGATGAAATAATGAAACTTACTAATGGTAAAGGTGTTGATGTAATTCTAGATATGGTAGCTGGAAGTTATGTTCCTCGAAATTTAAAATGTTTAAGTTCTGATGGACGATTAATTATAATTGCTGTTCAAGGTGGAATTAAAGATCAAGTTAATTTTGCTAATATTATGATTAAAAGGCAAACAATAACTGGATCAACATTAAGGCCTCAGTCAAGCCAAGCCAAGTCAGAGTATGTTGAAGGTCTAATAGAAGGAGCTTGGATGTGGTTTGAATCAGATAAAATAAAACCAATTATTCAGCAGGAATTTAATTTGAATCAAGCTAGTGAGGCTCATAAAGCTCTTGAAAACGGAGATCATATTGGAAAGTTTATTATGAAAGTTTCTGATTAAAACTCTCAATATCCTAATGGTTTTATTGCTTTTTTAATTTCGTCAAAGACTAGTGGATTATCTACAGTAGCAGGCATTTCCCAGTCTACATTGTCTGCTATTTTCCTAATCGTAGCTCTGAGTATTTTGCCTGAACGAGTTTTAGGAAGAGCAGACACTACAGCTACTGACTTAAAAGCTGCCACTGGACCTATCTCAGTTCTTACTAAATCTATAATCTCTTTACAAATAACTTCATCAGGTTTGTTACATCCATTGTTTAAACAAACCAGACCTAAGGGTACTTGTCCTTTAAGATTATCTAATACGCCTATAACTGCACATTCAGCAACATCAATATGATTTGATACAGCTTCCTCCATTGCCCCAGTGGATAATCTATGACCAGCAACATTTATTACATCGTCAGTTCTTGACATTATATATAAATACCCATCTTCATCCTGATATCCCGCATCTCCTGTTTCATAGTATCCAGGAAAAGTTGATAAATATGACTCTATATATCTGTCATCTGCATTCCACAAAGTAGGCAAAGAACCTGGAGGCAAAGGCAGTTTAATTGATATAGCTCCTAGAATACCTGGGCCTACTTCCTTACCGTCTTCAGATAAAACTTGGACGTCATACCCTGGCATAGCTAATGTTGGAGATCCTATTTTAATTGGCAAACTTTCTATACCCATTGGATTTGCAGCAATGGGCCAACCAGTTTCTGTCTGCCACCAATGATCTATAACTGGAATTTTTAGTTTGTTCTCTAACCACAGAACTGTATCAGGATCTGCTCTTTCTCCTGCAAGAAATAAAGTTTTAAAATTAGTTAAATCAAAATTTTTAATAAATTCACCATTAGGGTCATCTCTTTTTATTGCTCTTAAGGCAGTAGGTGCAGTAAAAAGGACTTTCACTTTATATTCAGATATAATCCTCCAAAAAGTACTAGCATCAGGTGTTCCAATTGGTTTCCCTTCAAATAGTATAGTGGTACAACCATGAAATAACGGTGCATAAACAATATAAGAATGACCAACCACCCAACCTATGTCAGAAGCCGCCCAATAAACATCTCCAGCTTCAACATTATAAATATTTTTCATTGACCATTTTAATGAAACAGCATGACCTCCATTATCCCTGACAACTCCCTTTGGCTTTCCGGTTGTACCTGAAGTATAAAGAATATAAAGAGGATCATTCGCGCTTACTTCTATGGGGTCAGCTAATGGAACGTCTTTAATTGCATCGTACCAATCTATGTCTTGATTAATATAAAGTTCTGCCTTTAAAGCTTCACGTTGAAATATTATACATTTATTTACTTTATGTTTAGCTATTTCAATAGCTTTATTTAAGAGTGGTTTGTACTCAATGATTCTATTAGGCTCGTGACCACAGGAAGCTGAAATTATCACTTTTGGTTTACAATCGTCGATACGAATAGCCAACTCATTTGATGCAAATCCACCAAAAACAACTGAATGAACTGCTCCAATTCGAGCACACGCTAACATTGAAACTATTGCTTCAGGTATCATCGGCATATAAATAATTATTCGGTCACCTTTTTGAACACCTTGCTTCAAAAGCGCGCCTGCAAATTGTGATACCTGATACTGCAACTCAGAGTATGATATTTTTCTTTTTACATTTGTTATTGGACTATCATAAATTATAGCGTCTTGGTCACCTTTACCAGCAATAACATGTCTATCTATGGCATTATAACTTGTATTCAATGTGGCTTCTGGAAACCATCTGTTGAAAGGTGTTTTTTCATCATCAAAAATTTTACTTGGTTTTGTGTTCCAATCAATATCCTTACTTAAATTTTTCCAAAACTGAATTGGATTTTTCTTCCAACTTTCATAAATATTTTTATATTTTGCCAATTATTTCTCCCTAAAATAACTAGTTAATTATTAGTTCTAGATTTCCTATAATTATGCATTCTTATTAATTGTGCTGATGCTTTGTTAATTGTAGTTGACGCTGCAAAAGGAATTGAGGTTCCAGGACCAAATATTGCAGAAACTCCAGCATCATATAAAAAATTATAATCTTGTGCAGGTATTACGCCTCCGCATACAACAAGAATGTCATCTGCTTGCCTTTTCTTAAGCTCATCTATTAATTCAGGTATTAACGTTTTGTGACCTGCTGCAAGAGAAGATACCCCGATGACGTGCACACCTAAGTTTATAGCCATTTCGACAGCCTCTGTTGGTGTTTGAAACAGGGTACCAATTTCAACATTAAAGCCAATATCTGTGAATGCTGAAGCAATCACTTTGGCTCCTCTATCGTGACCGTCTTGGCCTAACTTAGCCATAAAGATTTTAGGACTTTCTCCAGCAATATTTTTAAAATTATCAAGGGCTTTATCAACTTCTATAAAATCATTTTTATTAGTATATGAGTTTTTATAAACATTTTTTACTATTTCTTGTTTAACACCATAACGACCATAAACTTCTTCCAAGGCATATGAAACCTCTCCAACAGTAGCTCTTCCTCGCATTGCAATTATAGTAAGGTCAAGCAAATTTTCTGAATTCTCTTTCGCAGCTTTTTTTAAATTATTAAGAGCATGATAAACCTGATCAGAATCTCTTAGGCTTTTTATTTTCTTCAGCTTTTTTATCTGTTCATCACGTACAGCATTGTTATCTATATCAAGAACGTCAATGGGATCTTGTTGTTCAGATTTAAATTTATTAACACCAACTATAACCTGCTCACCAGAATCTATTTTTGCTTGCCGCTTTGTAGCTGACGTTTCAATTTCAGACTTTGGAAATCCTTCAATAACCGCTACTGTCATTCCTCCCATTTCTTCAATTTTTTCAATCAATTCATTTGCTTTTTCTATTAACTCTTTTGTAAGATTTTCAACAAAATAACTTCCAGCAAGTGGATCAACAGTATCAGCAATACCAGTCTCATTTTGAAGAATTAATTGTGTATTTCTTGCTATTTTAGCTGAAAAATCCGTTGGCAATCCAATCGCCTCATCAAATGAATTTGTATGAAGTGACTGTGTCCCACCTAAAGTGGCAGCTAACGCTTCAATAGTTGTTCTAATTATATTATTATATGGATCTTGCTCTTGAAGACTTGCACCAGAAGTTTGGCAATGTGTTCTTAACATTTGCGATTTTGGATCATTACAATTAAATAGTTTTTTAGTCCACACTGACCATAAATAGCGCGCAGCTCGAAGTTTTGCTGCTTCCATAAAAAAATTCATGCCAATAGCAAAGAAAAAAGATAATCTTGGTGCGAAGTCGTCAACTAATAAACCTGTCTTAGTGGCAGCTCTAATATATTCTATTCCGTCAGCAATTGTAAAAGCTAATTCTTGAACAAGCGAGGCGCCAGCTTCTTGCATATGATAACCTGAAATAGATATAGAGTTAAACTTAGGCATTTTCTTAGATGTATAATTAATAATATCAGAAACGATTTTCATTGAAGGTTCTGGCGGGTAAATGTAAGTATTCCTAACCATGAACTCTTTTAAAATATCATTTTGTATGGTTCCACTTAACTCTGAAACATCAACACCCTGTTCTTCTGCTGCCACAATATATCCAGCCAACACTGGAAGAACAGCTCCATTCATTGTCATTGAAACTGACATTTTATCTAGAGGGATTCCATCAAATAAGATTTTCATGTCCTCAACACTATCAATTGCAACGCCAGCTTTACCTACATCACCGTGAACCCTTTCATGGTCTGAGTCATAACCTCTATGAGTTGCTAGATCAAAAGCAACGGATAATCCTTTTTGACCAGAAGCCAAATTTTTTTTATAAAATTGATTTGACTCTTTTGCAGTTGAAAAGCCTGCATACTGTCTAATAGTCCAAGGCCGTCCAGTATACATTGTAGCCTTCGGTCCTCTTAAAAAAGGTTCTGCTCCAGGGTATGAATTAAGATGCTGTATATTCTTTATATCTTCTGAAGTGTATAGTGGCTTAATATTTATTCCTTCTGGAGTTTCAATAAAAATACCATCAATATCTTGCTTTTTAAGCTCTTTAAGAGCATTTCTTTTCCAATTTTCTAAATTAGAATTTTCATCAGTCATTTGGACCTCATAAATTTAATTTTGTTTTATTTTTCAAAATTGAATTCCATTATTGTTTCGTCAACTGATACTATGTCACCTTGTCTAAATTTTATTTTATTAATCATACAATTTTTTTCGGCCAACAAAGTATTTTCCATTTTCATGGCTTCAACTACACATAGAGCTTGACCTTCCTCAACAGTATCACCTTCTTTAACCAATAACTTGATTAGCTTACCAGGCATGGGGCATAAAAGCAGATTTGACTTATCTATAATTTTTATTGGTTTCATATACTTATGATAATTAGCGACATGTTTTGGTAAAATAAGCGCAGATAACGTAATTCCTCTATAACTCAATTCTAGATTTGGAACAGTATTATTAATTCTACATTGAATTAATTCCGGCATGGATTTTTTATTTGTATCAAATAACTTTATATTAGCGGTAACCAATTTGGTGACGTAATTTTTTTGAAGGTTTATCTTGATATAATCATTAATTATGCCTGGTACATTCTTCAACGGTAATGGCTTTATATAAATTTCATGGTTAGATATTAAGGATTTATTAATTTTAAATTGAAAATTTATTGTTTCTGAAGCTATGTTTTTATTCTTTATTTGTACTTCCCATTCTTCTGAAATACCATTATCAATTAAAAAATCTTTAGATAATTCGCTTAAGTGATAAGCTAAAAACAATGTTGATAATATCCATTCCTCGTTTTTATCTAGCACTCGGCCATGAAACCCATTAGGATACTCGTCTTCAATAAATGATGTAGTTAAATCACCAGACTTAAATCTTTTACTTCCTAAAATAGATGATAAAAAGGGTATATTATGATCAATGCCCTCTAATAAAAATTTATCTAACGCAGATTCCATTCTCTCAATAGAAATTTCTCTTGTTTTACCCCAAGAACAAAGTTTAGCAATCATAGGATCATAAAACATGGAAACTTCATCACCTTCCCGAACACCAGTATCATTCCTTGTGATTGAGCCATCATCGTGTGTTTTTTCTTGAGGTGGGTGATATTTTGTCAACCTTCCAATTGAAGGTAAAAAGTTTTTATAAGGATTTTCAGCATATATTCTACTTTCGATAGCAGATCCATTTAGAACTATTTTATCTTGAGTAATTGTTAATTTTTTTCCATACGCTATACAAATCATCTGTTCTACTAAATCTATACCTGTAACTAATTCAGTTACAGGGTGCTCAACCTGTAATCTTGTATTCATTTCTAAAAAGTAAAAATTTTTGTTTTTATCAACTATGAATTCGACTGTACCTGCACTAGAGTAACCCACTTTTTTAGCTAATTTAACTGCTTGATTACCCATTTTTTTTCTAGTTACTTCGTCTAAAAATGGAGATGGCGCTTCTTCAATAACTTTTTGGTTTCTTCTTTGTATAGAACATTCTCTTTCACCTAAATAAATTGTGTTTCCATGTTTGTCAGCCAAAACTTGGATTTCAATATGTCGTGGTTCCGTTATAAATTTTTCAATAAAAATACGTTCGTCACCAAAACTATTAATTGCTTCACTAGTAGCTCTTTCAAACCCATCTGCAACTTCATCCCTTGAAAAAGCAATTCTCATTCCCTTACCCCCACCACCAGCACTAGCCTTAATCATAACTGGATAACCTATTTCGTCAGCTATTTGGACTGCTTTTTCTTTATTTTGAATTACTCCTATATAACCAGGTACAGTACTAATTTCAGCTGCTTTAGCTATTTTTTTTGACTCTATTTTATCTCCCATCGAGGCAATAGCTTTTTTGGAAGGCCCAATAAAAACAATACCTGCATTATCTAATGCTTCTGCAAAATTAGCATTTTCAGATAAGAAACCGTATCCAGGATGTAACGCATCACATTTTTTATCTTTACATGCCTCTATTATTAGCTCAGGTTTTAAATAACTCTCTGAAGCTGGAGATTTACCAAGATAAACTGTTTCATCAGCCATACGTACATGTTCAGCATATCTATCTGCATCTGAATAAACAGCGACAGTTTTGATGTTCATTTTTTTTGCAGTTTTTATAACTCTACAAGCTATTTCTCCACGATTGGCAATTAAGATTTTTTTAAACATCGTAAACTTCTTTGATTGTTAAAGGGGTATATTACCAAATTTTTTCTTTGGATTACTTTGAGTTTTGTTCTTCAATTTTGAAAAAGCCTGAATTAATCTGAAACGTGAATTACTTGGAATGATAACGTCATCTAAAAATCCTCTTTCAGCTGCTATGAAGGGATTTGCAAACCTTTCCTCATAATCGAGAGTTCTTTTTTCTATTTTTTGAGGATCATCTAATTCATTTCTGAACAATATCTCAACGGCACCTTTTGCACCCATAACTGCTATTTCTGCAGTAGGCCATGCATAATTTGCGTCTCCCCTGAGATGCTTAGAACTCATAACGTCATAGGCTCCACCATATGCCTTCCTAGTAATAAGCGTTACCTTTGGAGTGGTTGCCTCTGCATACGCAAACAAAAGCTTTGCCCCATGCTTAATAATTCCTCCATATTCTTGCGTTGTTCCTGGCATGAACCCGGGCACATCTACTAATGTTAAAATAGGTATGTTAAAAGCATCACAAAACCTAACAAATCTGGCTGCTTTTCTACTAGAATCTATATCGAGACAGCCTGCTAAGACCATTGGTTGATTAGCAACCACTCCAATGGTCTGGCCATCTAACCTAATAAAACCTATTAGAATGTTTTTGGCATAATTTTCTTGTAATTCAAAAAAATCATATTGATCTGCAATTGATAGAATAAGTTCCTTCATATCATATGGTAAATTAGGGTTTTCTGGAATTATTGTGTCAAGAGCAAGTGAAATTCTTTTTTTGGAATCTTCTGTTTCTCTATGTGGAACTGGTTCTGCATTATTGGAAGGAATATAAGTAATAAACTTACGAAGAACTGTTAAGGCCTCAACATCATTATTAAACGCAGCATCTGCCACTGAAGAAATTGTGGTATGAGTTTCTGCGCCTCCAAGTTCTTCGGCAGTAACTTCTTCAGAAGTTACAGTTTTCACAACATCAGGTCCGGTAACAAACATGTAACTTGTACCTTTAACCATAAAAGTGAAATCCGTCATTGCAGGAGAATAGACAGCTCCACCAGCACACGGTCCCATAATCATAGAAATTTGTGGTATCACTCCTGACGCCAAAGCATTTTGCAAAAACACATCAGCATATCCACCTAGAGATTCAACTCCTTCTTGAATTCTAGCACCTCCACTATCATTTAGGCCAACTATGGGCGCTCTGTTTTGAATGGCTAATTTCATTATTTTAACTATTTTTTTTGCGTGATCTGAAGATAAGGAACCACCAAAAACTGTAAAATCTTGGGCATAAACGTAAATTAACCTTCCATTTACTTTACCTGAACCTGTTATTACACCGTCACCTGGAATTGTCTTTCCATCCATACCAAAGTCTCTAATACGATGAACAACAAACATATCTGTTTCTTCAAAAGAACCTTCATCCAAGAGTGTTATTATTCTCTCTCTTGCTGTAAGTTTTCCTGAAGAATGCTGTTTGTCAATTCGCTTTTCACCACCACCTAAGCGAGCTTGATCCCTTCTAGACTGCAGTTCCAAAATAATTTCTCTGCTTGATTTTTTAATAACGTAGTCCCCCAAAGTGCATAAAATATATATTTATCAAAAATTAAGAAAATTAACTAGTAATAAACATTATTATGTTAGCATTTAATAAATGAAATGAATGACTAAAAAAAGCTAGTTTGATTATAATTTTGGTGTTTTATGCTGTTAAGAGCTTTTTTGAGTAATATTTAGAAAGCAAACAAGAAATTAATATATTTTACGAATATTTTTAGGAGAGTTTATGAAAGAAGTATTATCAGAAATAGGAAAACTTAACCACATTGCTATCGCAGTACCTAATATACAAAAAGCTTCCACTATTTGGGAAAGTGCCTTAGGCGCAAACATTAGCTCAACTCAATCATTGCCTGAACACGGCGTTAAAGTAGTATTCATTGAATCTCCTAATACAAAAGTAGAATTACTGGAACCTTTGAATAAACAGAGCCCTATTACTAAATTTCTTGAAAAAAATCCAAATGGTGGAATGCACCATATCTGTTATGAAGTGTTAAACTTAGAAAATGCAATAGAAAAACTTATAGTCGCTGGAGTAAAGATTTTAGGTGACGGTATTCCTAAAATTGGCGCTCATGGTAACCCCGTCATATTCCTTAACCCTGGTGACTTCTCAGGAACATTAATTGAATTAGAGGAAATTAAATCAAATTAAATATTTTGCTGATATTGAACAGGAGAACCACATTTTTTACAAATTAAATTTGATTTCCTTCTGTGAACCTTTTGTTTCCAACAATGGTTGGCGCAAAACCTAATCCACTTATAATCTGAAAACTCAAGAGTATGACAACGTTTTGCTGAACATCCTAATTTACTAGCCATTGCTTTCCAAACTTTATCATGTCCATGCTTAGGACCAACTATAGCATGGGCAATTTCGTGAAGTATAGTATCTTGAATATCTTCTTTAGATGAATTCTTTATAAAATTTCTTGAAAATGATATTTTTTTTTCATTAAAATGACAGGCGCCAGCTCTAACTTTTGCAAAATCAAGCTCAAGATTCCAATCAAAAAGGTTGTTTTTATCCATTTCAGATCTTGCTAAAATTAGAAAATCTTTAAAGACTTGCGTATTCTCAACAGTTGTTGTTCTTTTCTTTGTTTGAGGTCTATTTACAGATCCATTTAATAATTTTTTTATTTTTAGAAAATGTTTTATCATATTATCTTTTAAGCAATGTATAAGTTGATATTAGTATATAAATTTTGAATTAAAGGAACTAAAAAAATTGCTTGAATTGAAAAATATATCTTTAAAATGGACCTCTCCTAAAGAGGATGAATTTATCAAGAATTTAAATCTAAAAGTCGAAAAAGGAAAAATTTTAACTATTTTTGGTGTCAGTGGAGTTGGAAAGTCATCGTTAATAAACGTAATTTCTGGAATTTTTGAAGATAATTTATCATTTACAGGCGATATTATTCTAAATAATAAAAAATTAAACGAAACAGCTCCTGAAAACAGAAGAATAGGTCTTTTGCTCCAAGAAGGAGTGTTATTTCCTCATTTAACAGTAAAACAAAATCTTCTTTTTGGTATGAATAAAAATCTCAAAAATAAAGAAAAATCATTGTTAATTGAAAATCATTTACAAAAATCAAATATGGATGGATTTCAAGAAAGGTATCCCAACACTCTATCAGGTGGCCAAAAAGCAAGAATTGCTTGTCTTCGGGCTATATTATCAGAGCCTATTGCTTTATTATTAGATGAACCTTTTTCATCTTTAGACCCAGACCAAAGAAATAGCTTTAGATTATTTGTAATCAAGCAAGTTAAGGATAGAAATATTCCATGTATACTTGTAACACATGATGAGAGTGATAAGGCTATTAGTGATTATAAACCTTTGGATTTGAATTCGTTTCATAGATAAGAATTTTAAATATTTTTAAATAATATTTCTTTTCTAAAATAATTTTATTTGCTACTTATTATTATTTTAAACTAAAAAGGTGTGTAATGAATTCTTCTTTAAATGCTTCAAAAATTATTATTGATGAAGACGTTAAATCTGAAATCTCTGAAGGCGAAGCTGAAAAAGCCGTCAAAATTTTAATTGAGTACATTGGTGAAGATCCTAATAGAGAAGGTTTATTAGAAACACCTAAAAGAGTAATTAAATCTTTTAGAGAATTTTATGCTGGTTACGATCAAAATCCAGAAGAGTTATTGTCTAAAACTTTTGAAGATATCGAAGGTTATAATGATATTGTATTATTAAAAAACATAAATTTTGAAAGCCACTGTGAGCATCACATGGTTCCTATTATTGGAAGAGCTAGCATTGGTTATTATCCTAATAAAAGAGTAGTAGGAATATCTAAATTGGCTAGAGTTTTAGACGCTTTTGCTAAGAGATTGCAAACACAAGAAACGATGACAGCACAGATAGTTGATTGTATTGATAAAGCTTTAAAACCAAAAGGAACTGCTATTTTTATTGACGCAGAGCATCACTGTATGAGCACAAGAGGCGTATCGAAAAATGACGTTACCATGACCACTAACCAATTTAGCGGTTGTTTTTTAGAGAATGTGAATTTACAAGATAGATTTTTGAACATGATCAAATAATCATTACATATTTTTACAATTAGTTTGAAGTAACAATTTTATGAAATTTGCACCAATAATTTATCTTATAGGCATGCTTCTATGTATATTATCCTTATTTATGTTAATTCCTGCATTGGTAGATTGGTTTTATGGAAGCAGAGATTGGCCAGCTTTTATTGCTTCATCTCTTACAACTTTAATCGTTGGCGGGGCATTGTTTCTCTCTGCTAGAGGCAGTGCTACGGAACATTTAGAGTTAAGACAAGCTTTTTTATTAACCAACAGTGCATGGATATCTATTGCTTTATTTGGTTCATTACCTTTTTTATTTTCCGATATTAATATGAGTATTACTGATGCCATTTTTGAATCAACATCTGGTATCACAACAACTGGTGCAACGGTAATTGATACATTAGATTCAACTTCTCATGGAATTTTAATTTGGCGTGCACTGCTTCAATGGTTAGGTGGAGTTGGTATTATTGTAATGGCACTTGCAATTTTACCAATGTTATCAATAGGAGGTATGCAACTATTTAAAACTGAGTCATACGAAACACCTGACAAGGTTGTTCCAAAGGCAGCAAGTTTTGCAGCAGGAATAAGTATAGTTTATATAACATTGACTACCGCTTGGGCGTTTATGTTATGGGGTGCGGGAATGCCAATTTTTGATTCAGTTGCCCATGCTATGACAACTCTTGCAACTGGAGGTTATTCCACAAAGTCATCCTCTTTAGCTGCATTTAATTCTTCTACTATTGAGATCATTATAATTTTCGGAATGATTGTAGGTTCTTTACCTTTTGTTCACTATTTATCTATAACAAAAAATGGTTGGCGAAATTTAATTAAAGATGATCAGGTTAAGTGGTTTTTTATTCTGATAATATCAGCAGTTCTGATTATCACTATTTATCTCAATCTTAAAAACATCCCTTACCTCGATGCGCTGAGATTAGCTTCTTTTAATGTAATTTCAATTATTAGTGGAACTGGTTTTGGCACATCTGACTTTAATAATTGGGGTGGTTTTCCTACAACTTTACTCTTGATACTAATGTTTGTTGGAGGTTGTGCAGGTTCAACAACTTGTGGACTTAGAATGGCCAGAATTCAAGTTTTAGTTGCAAATGCAAAAGCACAAATATCTAAACTCATAAGACCTCACGCAGTGGTAGTTTCTTATTACAACCAGAAACCAATACCTGAGAACGTTGCTGAATCTGTTATGGGTTTCTTTTTTCTTTATATAATTTCCTTTGCAATTCTTGCTTGTTTGTTAGGAGGGTTAGGTTTAGATCTAATAACATCTATATCTGGAGCAGCTTCAGCAATTGGTAACGTTGGTCCTGGATTAGGAGATATTATAGGTCCATCAGGCTCTTATAAATCAATTCCAGACATTGGAAAATTATTTTTGTGCGCTGGCATGATTTTAGGAAGATTAGAAATATTTGCTATATTAGTGATGTTTTCTCCGTTATTTTGGAAAAATTAAAATCTAGTTATTGCACATAATTAAAAGATCTTTCCATTTTACAAAACTCACATATTACTTTGATGTTTCCTTTTTCGTCTGCAATCTCATTTAATTCATCTTTATTTAAATTTTTTATAGCTAACTCTACTTTCTCTTTTGAGCATCTACATTTATCTTGAATAACTATTTCATCATACACAGTTACACCAACTTCATTAAATAATCTAAAAAGAATATCCCTAGATGTTAAGGAAACAGATAAGCACTCTTCTTTTTTTAAAGTTGACAAAAAGTTTAATGAATTTTCCCAAACTTCTATATTTTCTTCTTCATCCATATCTGTTTTATTAGGCATTTTTTGAAGCATTATTAATCCAGACGAAAATAATTTTTCTTTGGACGAACCATCAGAATCATAATTATTAAAAACAACAAATTTAGTTTCTAGTTGTTCTGAATTATTAAAATATAACTCTGCAGACTTAGAAATACTTTTGTCTTCAAGAGCAACAATACCTTGATACCTTTTTGAGTATTTACCTTGATCCAATGTAAAGGTTATGTGGCCAGAAACCATTAATGAAATTAAGTCTTTATGCAGAATTGACAAATCTGGGTTGAAACCCACGTATCCTCGGAGAAATCCATTGTTTGTTACATCAGAAAATAAAGTATGGACTTCTCCAGTACCTTTAGCTTGTATAGTAAACACACCGTCATGCTTCATTCTAGAGCCTAAACATGCAGTTATAGTTAAAGTATCCGCAAGTAAACTCTCAATATTTTTGGGGTAATTATGACGTTTGATAATTTCTGAAACTGCTGTTCCAAGTCTTACTATGCTGCCTCTTACTCTATTACCGCCTAATTGAAATGGAATTATGTGGTTATCGAGTTTCATGTGATTCTGACTATAATAAAATTAATTTAAATTCAAACAAAAATGCATAATAGCTTTTTGTGCGTGTAATCTATTTTCTGCCTCATCAAAAACGACAGACTGTTTCCCTTCAAGAACCTCTAAACTAACCTCTTTGTCACGATATGCAGGCAAACAGTGCATAAAAATTGCATTATCTTTTGCTTGTCTCATAATGTTTTTATTAACTTGAAATGGTAAAAATGTTTTTTCAGAAATAGATTCTTGATCCCCCATAGACTGCCAAGTATCAGTAATAACACAATCAGCTCCTTTAGAAACTTCGAGTGGGTTATGATTGATTTTAATTTTTTTGTTTATTTTATTGGCCCAGGAAATAGTATTTAAATTAGGCATAATTCCTTTGGGACAACCTATATTTAGTTCAAAGTCTAGTATAACAGACGCTTCAATCCAACTTTGTAAAACGTTATTACAATCACCAAACCAAGCAATTTTTTTATTTTTAAGGTCACCAAAATGTTCTTTAATTGTAATTAAGTCAGCAACGACCTGACATGGATGGCTGAAATCAGTCAAAGCATTAATAACTGGAAGATTTGAAACTTTGGAAAACTTCTTTATCTGATCATGCCCAAAACATCTAATTACAACCATATCAGCATATCTCTCCAGAACTCTGGCTGTATCTTCAATAGTCTCTCTTTCACCCAATTGCATTTCTTTTTCATTGAGTAGATAAGTCATTCCACCAAGCTGATTTATGCCAACTTCAAATGAAATTCGAGTTCTAAGCGAAGGTTTTTCAAAAATCAATACAACGTGCTTATCCATCATAAACTTTGAATGACCTTGTTTTTTCCATTCAATCGATAGTGAAATTATATGTAATAATTGATCTCTTGATAGATCTTTTAAATCTATGAAATTGGGCATATTTTATTTTTTCTTAATCTCGAGAATTACTTGATTAAGCAACTCAAAAGCCATATTAATCTCTTCTTTTGAGGTGTTTAAAGGAGGTAACAATCTAATAGTATTTTCAGCAGCTCCTACTAATAAAAGACCTTTTTCTCTAGCAATGTTTCCAAAATCTGCTGCTGTATAGTTTTCGTTTAACTCGAAACCTCTTAACATTCCAGAACCTTTTTTTCTAACAATTACAGAAAAATTGTTCTTATCATTTAAAATCAATTCATCCATTTTATTATCAAAATATCTAATGGTATCTCTTAAAGATTGTAAAAAACCGTCTTCTAATAAAAGATCCAAAACAGCGTTTGCTGAACGCATAGCTAATGGATTACCACCAAACGTACTTCCATGAGTTCCTGGAACCATGGCGTCTCCTACTTCAGCTTTTGCCATTACAGCACCAACAGGAAAACCACCACCAAGTCCTTTAGCTAACGCAATTATGTCTGGTTCAATTTCTTCTTGCTGATAGGCAAATAAAGTTCCTGATCTACCCATCCCTATTTGCACTTCATCTGAAATTAATAAAGATCCGTTTTCTAAAGCTATATCCTTTAGTAATTTAAGATAACCATCGGGAGCTTTCCTAGCTCCACCTTCACCTTGAACAGGCTCAACTAATATAGCTGCAACATGTTTACCTATAAGCTTTTTTAAACTTTCTATATTACCCCATTCTACATGAGTAAAACCTTGAGCAGATGGCCCAAATCCTTCTCTAAATAAAGGCCTATCGTTAGCAGCTAACATAGCAAGAGTTCTTCCATGAAAAGCACCAGTTGCGCATAAAATCTCAGTTCTGTCTTTTTCACCATTTGCCCACGCATACCTTCTTGCAACTTTAACAGCACCTTCAGTAGCCTCTGCCTCCAGAATTACAGAAAAAAACCCTTTCAGCACATGAGTTAGCAACAAGTTTTTCTGCCACCACCTCTTGTTCTGGAATTCTGTATAAATTTGAAGTGTGCCAAAGCTTATTTGCTTGCTCTGTAAGAGCTTCAACCAACTTTGGATGACAATGCCCAAAAGCATTCACAGCTATGCCACTAGCATAGTCTAAAAATCTATTGCCATCTTCAGAAAACAGAAAACTGCCTTTACCATGTGTAAAAGCGATATCTATTCTTCCATAGGTTGTCATGATTGACGGGCTTATAGCCATTAAAAACTCATTCTTATTAATTATAAAAAACTAATATACCAAGAAGATTATAAAAAGAAAAAGAAATAAATTTGTAAATTGATTTATATAAAATGTTTTGCCAATTTTAAGCCTTGAGCCTGATAATTACTATTTCCTCCGGCTTCACCATATAAATGATTAGGTACGCTTGCCATTGGTTCATAAACCAATCTACAAACTGTCTGACCTTGCTCGATTAAGAACGGAACATCATGAGACCTAACTTCTAAAACAGCCCTAGTTTCAGAAGCTCCTAATTCGTTTAAACCAAAACCAGGATCAAAAAAACCTGCATAATGGGCTCTAAACTCTCCAACTTTAGTATCATATGCTCTCATTTCAGCTGCATAGTTAGAGGGTACAGATACATATTCCTTGCTTGCCAAAATATAAAAAGCATCTGGACTTAAAATTAGAGAACCTACATTTTTATCATTTTTAGAAGAGTAAGATTGTGAAATTAAGTCCTCTGTTGTTATTTTTTCCCAAAAGAGTTCTTTTTTGTAAAAGTTAGGTTTGTCAATATCAATAAGCATAGAATGTTTTCTAGCTTTGTAACCTATTAGACCATTTTTACCTATCAAGTCTACTGAAAGAGGAACACCATTTTTAATTTTATCAGGTAGATTTTCGTCATCTTGACTTCTTACTAAACCTACATGCTCTTGTAAAATTTCCATTTCCTTATCACTAGTAATTGACACACCTCTCCTTAATCTAAGCTGATTCAGCCTAGATCCTGTTCTTACCAAAACTGAAAAGGTTCTAGGAGAAATTTCGGCATAAAGAGGCCCTTGGTATCCAGAAGGAACATCCTCAAACTCTTGAGCGCCATCTACTATTAATCTTGTAAAAACGTCTAACCTACCTGTCGAACTTTTAGGATTGGCAATTCCTGACAAATCATTTGGTAAAGATAACTCTTCTAAAAGTTTTACTATATAAACACAACCACACTCAAGCACGGCTCCGTCCATAAGACTAAACTCGTGCATAGCTAAGTGTTTTTAACCTATTAGAGACTTTATTGCCTTTACCTGGAAGAAATGACGCAGGAACCCTCCATGCTTTGATACCTAGCCTTAAATCAATAGAAGCCGGTTGTATAATTTCTTTATCAATTTCTTGCTCGCTATAAATAGTATTGTTATTAATTAAACTAAAAATTTCTTGGCTTGATAAAACACCATTTTCTTTTTTTTCTTTATTCATTTTAGATTTTCCACAAAAGTAATTAACACTCTAAGATCTAAGCCTGTAACCTGATTTTAGAATATACCACACGCAATAACCAAGAACTATATTACAAGCAAACAAGATTAAACTTCCTGTAACGGGAGATGCGTCGCTTAGTCCTAAAAAACTAAATCTGAGACCATCAATAGCATAAAAAATTGGGTTGCAATAAGCTACAATTTTAAGAGAATCTGGCAACCTTTCTATAGAGTAAAATGTGCCGGATAAAAAGCTAAAGGTTGGATAACAAAGTTAGAAATTATTGCTAATTGATCAAATTTTTGAGCCCAAATACCTGCCATCATGCCTATGGTTGCAAGAGCAAATGCACCTTGAAATAGAAACAAAATCATCCAGAAAAAATGATGTGGAAGATTAAGAATTCCTAGAGCCCAAAGTAAACAAAAAGATGCTGTAAAAACACATAAACCTCTAGTGATTGCTGCTAGTGTATGTGCAATCAAAATCTCTATTGGTCCTAAAGGAGACATTAAAAGATCTACAATTGAACCTTGAACTTTAGCCGTCATAAAAGCAGATGAGGCATTTGCAAATGAATTTTGTAAAACACTCATCATAATTAAACCAGGAACTAAAAACGTTATAAAGGAGATACCTTTTAAGCCCGCGCTCCTATCAATTGCAATTGAAAAAACTACTACAAAAAGTAACGTTGTTATCATAGGGGCTGTAATAGTTTGCAAAAATACGTTAGTGAACCTTTTAACTTCCTTTAAATAGAGAGTATATAAACCAGTCCAATTTATAGCTCCAATATCTCTTCTAACGCCTAAATTTAAATTTTTATTAATCATATTTTTGCTCAACAAAATAAAACATTCACATTACTCTAATAATGAATATATAATTATATATAAGTAGGCTGAATAAACATCAATGAACAATTTTATGAATAATGAAGAAAAAATAATTAAAAGATTAAGAAACTCTGCTATGTCTTATTTAGCTCGTTATGAAGTTTCTGAATTTCAATTTAAAAATACCATGAAAAGAAAGCTTATCTTACTTTGAAAACAACTTAAATGAATTAGAAAAAGATAAATTAATAAACCAAATTAAATCAGAAATGGTTTCATCCTGTTTCATAGATGATAATAGATACGCCGAAACAAAAATCCGTTCTATAAGGAGACAAGGTGGATCACAAAGGTTAATTTTCGCAAAATTAAATGAAAAAGGTATTTCAAAGGAAGTTATTCAATCTGCTCTTAACATTGTAGATGAAGGTTATGAAAACCCAGAAATAATTGCTGCAGTTAATTTTATAAAGAAAAAAAAAATAGGTGTGTTTTATAAAAATAAAAAAATAAATGATGAAATAGATAATCATACTTTAAAAGATAAATGGTATGGTGCTCTGGCTAGAAGAGGTTTTTCTCTAGAAATAGTAAAAAAAGTTCTTGATATTGAAGATATTAATAACGCTGATTTAATTTTAGAAGGTAACATGAAATAACAGAAGTAATTAGGAGTTAAAATAATGAAAAATGACAATATTTTTAAACCAGCATCAAATATTGTTGATAATTGCCATGTAGATAAAGCAACCTATGATCAGATGTATAAAGAATCTATTACCTCCCCAGATATATTTTGGGATAATCATGGAAAAAGAATTGATTGGATTAAACCATATACTAAGGTCAGTAACGTATCATATAAAAGAGATGACGTTTATATAAAATGGTATGAGGATGGAACTCTTAATGCCAGCTTCAATTGCCTAGATAGACATCTAAAAACTAAAGGAGACGCAACCGCAATTATTTGGGAAGGGGATGATCCAACAGAGTCTAAACACATCTCATATAAAGAACTTCATAAAGAAGTTTGCAAATTTTCAAACGTTCTCAAAAAAGCAGGTGCCCTAAAAGGTGATCGAATTACAATTTATATGCCAATGATACCCGAGGCAACAATTGCTATGTTGGCTTGTACAAGAATAGGAGCCATTCATTCAGTAGTATTTGGTGGGTTCTCTCCTGAAGCATTAGCCGGAAGAATTGAAGATTGTAATTCAACAATTATTATTACTGCTGATGAAGGTGTTAGAGGTGGTAAAGCTATCCCTCTAAAATCAAATACAGATGAGGCTATATCAAAAGCAAAAATGTGTAAGACTTCAATTGTAGTCAAAAGAACAGGAGCAAATGTTAATTGGATTGAGGGACAAGATCTTTGGTACCATGAAGAAATGGAAATGGCATCAGATGAATGTCCACCAACTGAAATGAATGCTGAAGACCCTATGTTTATATTATATACTTCTGGTTCGACCGGAAAACCTAAGGGTGTACTCCATACTACTGGTGGCTACATGGTCTACGCATCCATGACACATCATTATGTTTTTGATTATCAAGAAAATGAGATTTATTGGTGTACTGCAGACGTTGGTTGGGTTACGGGTCATTCATATATTGTTTATGGACCATTATCTAATGGAGCTACTACTTTAATGTTTGAAGGAGTACCAAATTATCCTTCTGTAAGCAGATTTTGGGAAATTGTTGACAAACATAAAGTGAATATATTCTACACTGCTCCTACTGCTATTAGAGCATTAATGGCCGAAGGAGACGAACCTGTAAATAAAACAAGTAGAGATAGCTTACGAATTTTGGGCAGTGTTGGAGAACCCATAAATCCAGAAGCCTGGAATTGGTATAATAATGTCGTTGGGAACGGGAAATGTCCAATAGTTGATACTTGGTGGCAAACCGAAACTGGCGGTATATTAATAACACCATTACCAGGTGCAACACCTACAAAGCCAGGATCTGCTACTAAACCATTCTTTGGAATCCAGCCAATTTTAGTAGATTCAGAAAATAATGAATTAGATGGTCCTTCAGAAGGTAATTTATGTATTAAAATGTCATGGCCTGGTCAAATGAGGACGGTATATGGTGATCATCAACGGTTTATAGATACGTACTTTTCTACTTTTCCGGGACGATATTTTTCGGGAGACGGTTGTAGGAGAGATGAGGATGGGTATTATTGGATTACCGGTAGAGTTGATGATGTAATCAATGTTTCTGGTCATAGAATGGGTACTGCTGAAGTTGAGTCTGCGCTAGTTTCTCATCCTAAAGTTGCTGAAGCAGCTGTTGTGGGATATCCTCATGACATTAAAGGCCAAGGTATTTATGCTTATGTGACTGTGAATATTGATGTTAAGACATCAGACGAATTATTGAATGAATTAAAAAAATGGGTAAGAAAGGAAATAGGTCCTATTGCAACTCCAGATTTAATTCAATTTGCTCCTGGCCTTCCAAAAACAAGATCAGGAAAAATAATGAGACGAATTTTAAGGAAAATTGCTGCAAATGAACATAATGAACTTGGAGATGTTTCAACATTAGCTGACCCTCTTGTGGTAGAAAACTTAGTTAAAAACAGAAAAAATAGATAATGTATTGTTGATGCTAAGTTAAATACCCCAAATTCTATTAGTAAACTCAGGATAGAACTCTGATACCATAGGAGCAATTTTGTCCCTTAAAATTTTTAATCTTAAAGTATCAGGATCTAACATGTCTGATATGTTTTTACTAATATCAAATTTAAATCCTGTTAACTCTTTTATATCTTGAATTGTCTGATTCTGATTTAATTTTAGTAAAGAGAATTTTTTGAGATCTTTATTAAATTTAAATAAAGCTCTATTGGTTAAGAGGTATTTAGGGCCTCCAGGTCTGTAAATATTTTCATCTGACACGCCTGGAGCAGAAACAAAGTCTACTTGATTAACTAATGTACGAGGAGAATGTTCTTCTCTAAATAATATTATTTGAGGTACCACAAAATACATCAGTGCAGAGCCAAAAGAACCAGGAAATCTTTTTTCTATTTTCGGGTATGATCCAGTACCTACTAAATTAATATTAGCTTGTCCGTCTATTTGAACTCCACCTAGGAAAAAAGTATCTATCCTTCCTTGTGCTGCGCAATCAAAAAGCTCTCTGGCTCCATCTGTAAAATTATTATACTTATTTGAATGTAAAATAGTTACTCTTAATCTTTTGTTAATTAATTTTGCTTCTTCTTTTGCCAAAAGAGCGGCTGCTCCAGGAATTGGTGATGCTGCGCCTACAGCTACATGTTTATCATTAACTAATAAATCAGATAATTGACTTATTAAAAGCTCTTCCCTTTTGATATCTGAATGCACTTATATTTCCTTAATATTAAATCTATAAAGATTGATTCATATAATCATCAAAACCTTGTTTAGTTTTAGCTGCTAGAGAATATTTTTTTATTTCACTATTATCAGCAGGATATTCCCCAGGAAGTGCGCATGGCCAGGCACCATTCATGACTACAGATACACCATCAATGTAGAGTGCAGGTAGACAAGTTGCGGCGGATAACTCATCATCAAAAAAATCAACGTCTAAAATTTTTTCAACAGTAACAAATACTTTCTTTGAGGCATGAGCCAATGTAGCTAGTTCTCTTCTTCTCCCAATTTGTATATTTCCGTTTCTATCAGAACATGATGCATGAAAAACTAAAATATCTAATTGCACTGCTGGAAGCAATAAAATAGGTTCGTTTTGAATTCCTGACGATTGCATTGGATTTTCAATAACACACCAATCTTGTCTATGCTTTTGAATATCAGATCCGATAACTCCCCTAAGAGGCATAAAAGGAACAGCTTTTTCTGTAGCTTGAAGTTGAGCGTGTAATGCTGGGCAAGTTGAATCTTTAATCAAAATACTTCCATTCTCAACTGCTTCAGAAAATCTTGGCGCTAAACCAAATTCACCAAGTGTTACTGCTGCTGCTTCAATTTCTGATACGCAACCACTCCCAATCAACATATCTCCTTGAATAGTTGTCAAAGGAAGACAATAAAGCTTTAAATTTTTTATTCCTTTTTTAATTAATTCTTTTGTAAATGCCATAGGGACACCAGAATAATCAGCTGGAATTCCTAAAATGCATCCGTTCTCTACTTCGTCAACTATGTCTTTGATAGACAACTTATCAAATGATTTCATTTAAATTCCTCTATTTAAGAGTTATATTTTAATAACTACTCTTTTGTCCTGCTTTATATTTTGCAATGGATTCTTTTAATATTTTTTCTTCTTCGCAACCAAGAAAACATATACTTTCTAACTTTTTTAAATTTTCTTCAGCTTTTTCTAATTTTCCAAGGGTAAGATACATTTCACCCTGATATTCAAGAGCGCCTTTATGCTTAGGAGAAATCTCTAATGCTTTTCTATAATTATAAGAAGCCTTGTCCAAATTTCCTAATTTTCTGTTAGCAAAACCAAGATAATTATATATGTCTGGATCGTTTTTTGAATTCATTTCGGCTTTCTTCAAACTTTTAATTGCTGCTACAAAAGATTTATTTTTTATCAACTTCATTGCATCATAATAATTTGTAGATTTAGATATATTAGTCTTACTGTCTGAACTAGAACCTGCAGCGAAAGCAGGTAAATATAATAAACAAGCTATTATAACTAAAAATAATTTAAGTTTATATTGAAAAGAATCTATTTTATATTGCAATTTTTATCTCCATTTATAATTATATAATAACAATAATACATTATAGGTTACTAATGAAATATTTATTAATATTAACACTATCTTTATTTGTTTTTAATAACAATAAGGCTTTAAGTAACGTTTTGCCAAATGATATATTTTCAGCAATAGAGGTTGTTGAATTGCAAATGACATCTCTTCAAACCAACTCTGAAGATAAACAATGCAGGTATTTACCAATGCTGGCTTTTTGCACATCCAGAAAATAAAAAATATACAGGTCCTTTTTCAAATTTTAAAAGGATGATTGCAGACACATCATATAAAATTTTATTGAATTCTATAAAATTTAAAACTAAATTAATCTCAAAATCTGATAAAGTTGTAAAATATTCTGTGGTTATAGACGCATTTGATAATAAACGTTATAAATTAGGTTGGGTTCTAGAAAAAGCTAAACTCAATAAAGATTGTAAAAATTGTTGGATGACAACTGCAGTAACACAACCTCAGTTCATAGGACAATTGAATTAAACTAAGGAGGAAAATATGAAAACAGCCAAAGATTACCTTAAAGAAGCTAATGAAGTAGTTAAGAAAATTGATGTTAATGAAGCTATTGAAAAACATAAATCTAAGTCATCAGTTTTTATAGATGTTAGAGATAGTTCAGATATAAAGAAAACTGGAACTATTCTTGATGGATTAGAAATACCAAGAGGTCTGATTGAATTTGTAGCAGACGAAGCCACTCCACTTTATAATCCAGCACTAAAGAAAGACGCAGAAATTATATTAATTTGTGGAGTTGGTGGACAAGCAGCGTTAGCTGGGAAAACCCTGATAGAAATGGGATACGAAAATGTTCTCAATGTTGGAGGAATTCCAGAGTGGGAAAAAAATGGTGGCCCGATGAAGAAATAATCTTTTTAAATGGATAAAAATATTTCTAAAATAACTATAGCCATTTTAATGCCTGGAGATATGGGGCACGGTTGCGGTCAAGCTTTTAAAGAAAACGGATTTAATGTAGTTAGCTGTTTAAATCAAAGAAGTGAAAGAACAAAAAAACTTGCGTATGCTGCTGGTATAGAAGACTTAAAAACAATTGACAATGTAATAGAAGCGTCTGATTTGATTTTATCTATTCTTCCTCCAGAGTCAGCTCTTAAACAAGCTGAAGCTATTAATTCAAAAATTTTAAAACTTAAAAAAAAAATTACTTATGTAGATTGTAATGCAATATCACCAAAGACAGCAAAAAAAATAAGCGATACTATGTCTTCACAATTTTGTAATTTTATTGATGCTGGTATTATAGGTCTAAATCCTATTGTTGAAAAAGGACAAACTAGATTATATGTGTCCGGACCCAACACAGATCCAGTTAAAATTCTTAATGGTAACGGCTTTATAATAAAAGATTTAGGAAAAGATATAGGAAAAGCATCTGCCATGAAAATGATATACGCAAGTGCTACTAAAGGAACTTTCGCTCTTCATGCAGCTGTTCTAACAACTGCACATAAATTAGGACTATCTCCTGAGTATTTTGAAGAATTAAAGTTTAGTAAACCAGAAATGTTATTGGCTATGGAAAGAATGGTTCCAAGAATACCTCTTGATGCAGCAAGATGGGAAGGTGAGATGCACGAAATTGCCAATACATTTTCAGATGCTGGTATTACCCCAAAATTTCACCAAGCTTCAGCTGATATAATGAAGTTAGCAAATAAAACTCCTATTGCCAAAGAAACAAGAGAGACTGTTGATCAAAATAGATCACTAATAGAAGCTCTAGATATGTATGTTGAAGCATTAAAAAAATAGATATTCATATTTATATATTTTATTTTAATTAACATATAAACTATATATTAAAGCACTCTTATTAATTTCAAAGATGTATATTTCATGAGAAAAAATATTTTAAATTATGTCAATGCTAAGTTTTTTTATGGCTGGATAATTGTAGGAATTGCAAACATTGGTATTTTTTCAAGTGGACCTGGTCAATCACATACTTTCAGTGTTTTTGTCGAACCAATAAGTCAAGACCTAGAACTATCAAGTGCTTCAATCGCTTCAGCTTATGGATTAGCAACATTAATTGCCGCATTTCTACTTCCCTATATGGGAAAAATCATTGATAGATATGGTGCAAGAGTTTCCCTAATAATAATAAGTATAATTCTAGGTATTTCATGTATATTTTTTGGAGCTGCATCAAATTTTTTAATGCTTACTGTCGGGTTTGGTTTTTTAAGATTTTTTGGACAAGGTTCTCTGATGCTAGGTTGTGCAAATCTTGTTTCACAATGGTTTGATAGCAAACGAGGTTTTGCTATGAGCCTTATGGCATTGGGATTTGGTATGTCAATGGCAATTCATCCTCCAGTATCTCAATTTTTAATAGATCAGTATGGCTGGAAATACGCCTGGATAATTTTAGGTATATCTACATGGATAATAATGGTTCCATCTTTATTTATCTTAGCCTGGAACAATCCTGAAAACATAGGCCTTAAACCAGATGGTGTAAAAAAATCTAATCTTAAAAACGATGAAGTTGAAGCTATTGAAGGGTTAAATCTAACGGAGGCCTCAAAAGAAAATTCGTTTTATATATTAGCTGCAATGTGGTTTGGAATGGCCATGTTAGTCACTACTCTACATTTTTACCAAGTGACTATTTTAACTAATCAGGGAATTACAACCGAATTTGCTGCTAGCTTATTTACCGTTTCAGCCTTTGCAATGGTTGTATTTATGCCGCTCGTTGGAAAATTTTTTGATAACTTTCCAACTAAATATGTTCTAGCTACTGGACTTTTAATAAATTCTATTTCTCTTATATCAATAACATACTCAAACAGTGAAGCTTATTCGTTATTTTATGCTGTTTCTTTCGGTATAAATAACGCTTTTAGTATGACAATGTTTGGATATATATGGCCAAGATATTTTGGAAGGAAACACTTGGGCAGCATTCAAGGGACAGGACAAATGATTGGTGTTATTGGAGCATCGCTAGGACCTTTACCAGTAGGTTTTGCAATTGATTACTTAGGGAGTTCATTAATTACAATTAGATATTTATCTGTTTATCCAATAATAATGGCGGTTATAATTATAATGTTTTTAAAATCTCCTTCATCACTATCTATAAATTCTAAGCTTGAATAATTTATTTTATTAAATTGGGGAATCTATTTGATAATTTTTTTTAAAAAACAGTCAAATAACTTTAAAGCCATAACAGCCATGTTACTTGCTGTTTTCTGTGTAACTATTATGAGTGTTCAAGCAAAGTTAATAGGAATAGAATATAACGCTGTTCAAATAACTTTTGCAAGAGCCATAGTTGTATTAATTTTATTAATGCCTTTTATCTATAAGTTAGGGGGGCTTAATTTTCTTAAAACTAAAAAACCATTTTTACATTTTTTTCGAGGTCTAGCTGGGCTCATTGGTAATGTAATGTTTTTTTTAGCATTTCAAAGATTGCCAGTAGCAGATGTTACAGTCATATCGCAAGCTGTTCCAATTTTTTCATGTATCCTCGCCATAATTTTCCTTGGAGAAACTATTGGTTGGAGAAGATGGACAGCAATCACAATTGGTTTTCTTGGCGTAATAATAGCAATCAACCCGTCAGTTAATATTGCAGTTGCATCTTTATATGCTCTTGGTGGTACGTTGATGTGGTCTACCACAATAATTTTTTTGAGATTATTAGGTTCTACCGAACATCCTGTAAAAACAGTATTCTACTTTATGCTTGTTAGTGTATTGATAACATCAATTTTTCAACCTTTTTTATGGAAAGAGCCCTCATTTGAAGTAATATTATTATTTATAGGCATTGGTATAGCAGCTTTTTTAACACAATTATTAATGACCTATGCTCTTCAAAAAGCGCCTGCATCTATAGTTAGCCCATTTAATTATACAGGGATTGTTTGGGCTATAATATTTGATTATATAATTTGGAACGCTCATCCAATGTTTGCCACAATATTTGGTGGTATAATAATTACTATTTCAGGCATTTATATATTCAAAAGAGAAGCTAAAATAAAATCAATTAAATAAAATTATTTTTAAAACGAAAATACACGAATGACTTAAATATGACCAACCCTAAAACTGGTAAAAAAATTAACCCAAATTTCATTGGTATAAACTCACCAACCCCTCCCAAAATTATTCCACCAACTGTCAAAGATCCAAAAGAAACACTTGACCACCATGTCAAAACTCTAGCTCTATGAATATCGTCAACCTCCAACTGAATGATAGTTTGAGTTCCAATTCCAACCGTTGTTGTACTAAACCCAATAAAAATAAATAATAGAGACATAAAGTATAAATTACTAGTTAGGCCTATTATAGAACTTATTATTAAACCTGCTAAAAGCATTGGCACTAATAAATTAATATGATTGCCAATGGTTTTTGTGCTAAAGCCAATCCATATAGAAGCTAATAACGCACCTAATCCAGCAGAAGCTGTAATTAAAGATAGGCCTGAACTATTAGCATTTAATATTTCACCAGCAATAGTTGGTTGTATCTCAAGCATTCCTCTTACAAAAAAAGCATTGATTAAAACTATAAATAACCCTTTGAAAATTATTGGAGTATCTAAGGCAACCCTTCCGCCTTCAATAAGACTATCTATATATTTTGTGGCAACGGTCAGATCTATTTTTCGAGATCTTAAGGGCATGTAAATCAAAACTGGTATTAATGGAATATAAGACAACATAGCTATTAAAAATGTTACCTGTAAATCGTAAAAAGCAATAAAAAATCCTGCGAATGCAGGCCCTATCACTCTTGAAGCATTAAAAGATGCAGAATTTAGACCAATCGCACTTGCTAATAATGCCCGAGGAACAACAATAGAGACAAAGACTAGTCTTACAGGATGATAACAAGCGCTTAAAAGACCTTGAAGAATAGATAAGAAAGCAAGAGTAAATAGAGTGTGAGCATTAATTAATTGCAGGTACCAAATTAAAACTCCTATTAAAAACATTAATATTTTTAATACTAAACTGGCTTTTCTCATATTCCATTTTTCAGCTAAAACAGCAAAAAATGGACCTAGAATTCCTGCAGGAGCCATTAAAGCCAACGTAACAAAACTAGTCCAAAATGTTGATTCTGTTATATGCCAAGTAAGCCAACCAACTCCTATTTTTTGGATCCATATTCCTAATAAAGCTAAAGAATTACTAACAAAATAAGATAAGAAAGCCTTATTGGAAAACGCAGTCATTTTAATAAAAACTTTACTAATACATTGTTGTAAGAAATAGCATCTTCACAATAAGGCGCATGACCAACATTTGATAATTCTATTATACTTGCATGTGGTATATCTTTTATCAGTAGTTCTGATTTTTGCTTAGATACCACAACATCTTCCGAGGCTAAAATAATTAAACATTTATTTATGATAGAGGGTAAATACTTTGTTGTATCCAAATATTGCATAGCCATACCACCTGAGTTAATAGATCCTTCTGAAATTTCTCCACTTATAACAGATAGAAATTCAAATATTTCATCTTCTGAACGTTTAGGTAACATTTCTCTAATACGTTTCCTTCCATACTCTTCATCTGACATGCTTATTCTATCTTTAATTCTTCTTTGATAAGGCTCCATTAGTGGAGTGTTTTTTGGCAAGTTATAACCTTTGAACGTACAAGAGAGTACTAATTTACCAACATTATTAGAATATTTTGATCCTAAAATTTGTGCCAACATTCCTCCCATTGAATGGCCTACAACATGAAATTTAGAAATCTTTAATGATTTTAGTAATCTAACTACAACATCCGCAATAACATCCATATCTATGGAGGACGGATCAGATTTTCCAAATCCAGGAGCATCAATAGAGATAACTGAACTCTTATTCTTAAAAAAATTAAATTGGTAAGCCCAACTTTTACTATTACCATTAAATCCATGTAAAAATAAGATTGTATCTTTGTTGATTTCTTTTCTATACCTATAGGAAATAATCAAGTTTAAATCTAAATCTTTATAAAATTCTAGCTCTGGTAAATCCTCTAATTCTTTTTTAAAACCCATAATTTTATTACGCCTTATAGTAGTTAGATATAAATTTTAATTTATAATTTAGAAAAAGTTATTTATTGACCTTTTTTTCAAGTCAAGGTTAGAATGTTTAGCGATTGAAAAACTTTAATTTATTTGAATAATCATAATCTTATACACAAAATGAATATTAGAAAACACATTAAAGACTTAATACCTGAGATGAATCAATGGCGGCATTACATTCATGAGAACCCAGAGATAGCATACGAAGAACATAATACATCTGATTTTATAGCAACAAAATTAACTGAATTTAATATTGAAATTCATCGTGGTCTAGGTGGAACTGGAATAGTAGGTGTTATTCATGGAAAAGATAATGGTGCAAGTAAAAAATCTTTAGGTATTAGAGCCGACATTGATGCCTTGCCTATGACAGAAAAAACTAACTTATCTTATTCGTCAAAAAATGATGGTAAAATGCATGCTTGTGGTCATGATGGTCATACTACAATGCTTTTAGGAGCAGCAAAATACCTTGCAGAAACTAAAAACTTTTTAGGAACTGTCTATTGTATATTTCAACCTGCAGAAGAAGGTGGAAACGCTGGAGCTAAATCAATGATTAAGGATGGGCTCTTTTCAAAATTTAATATTGATAGTGTCTGGGGTATTCATAATTGGCCAGGTGTTCCAGTTGGGCAAGCGGTTATTCATGAAGGTTTTGCCATGGCTGGTGGTGATATAATTGTTATTACAATAGAAGGAAAAGGAGGACATGCAGCTCAACCTCAATTTTCCAATGACCCTATGGTTTCCGCAGGATTAACAATTACCGCCCTTCAAAGTTGTATTTCAAGGCAATTAAATCCATTTGATCAATCAGTTCTTTCATTAACAAAAATTGAAGGTGGATCTGCATTTAATGTTATACCGGACCAGGTTACTATTGGTGGAACCTTAAGATCAACTAATACAGACACTAGAAATGACATGCTTGAGAAAATTAAACACGCAGCCCAAGGCGCATGCTCTATTAATAATTGTTCAGTAAACATTGAAGTAAGACCAGGGTATCCTTCAACAATCAATGATAAGAAAAGTGCTATATTTGCATCAACAGTTTTTGAAAACTCTTTTGGGATGAATTCACTTAACAAAGAAGAAAAACCCACAATGACCTCTGAAGACTTTTCATATATGTTACAAGAAAAACCAGGAGCATATATTTGGCTAGGGGCAGGCGAAAAGTCTGAGAAACTTCATAGTGCACATTATGATTTTAATGATGAGCTTCTCCCTATAGGCGCTGAGTATTGGGCTAGTTTAGCTGAAAAAACTCTGGAATAAGAATATCTTAAATTAATATTTCTCCATTGATATACTTCTGTGCTTCTAAGGTTTTAGGGCTTTTGAAAAATGTTTTTGAAACTGTTTGTTCTAACACCTTTCCCTTATTAAGGAAAATGACGTCTGTAGCAAGTCGTTTAGCTTGAGACATATCGTGTGTAGTAAATATAACAGTTTTTCCAATTGAATTTTCTTCTAAAACTAAATCTTCAATTAAGTTTAGGGAGTAAGGGTCTAAATTCGCTGTTGGTTCATCAAGTAAAAGCAAATTGGGATTAACTACCAAAGCTCTAGCCATGGATAACCTTTGTTTTTCTCCACCAGAAAGCAATCTAGCAGGTTTTTTCTCATAACCCTCTAATCCAACTTTATCTAAGATATTTTTAAGTAATTGATTACTTTCTTTGTTACGTAAATTTGAGACAAATTGCATGTTAGCCATAACAGTTCTTCTTAACAAAACTGGATTTGGAAGACCATAGCTTGTTGCTTTCTAATTTCTTGGTTTTTTTCCATTGAATTGAAGGTTAATCTTCCACTTTGGATAGAAATTAACCCGTTTATAGTTTGCAAAAAAATACTTTTACCAGCTCCATTTGGTCCTAACACTGCAGTTATTGAATTGCTTTTAATTTTGCAGTTTATTTTATCTAAAATTATTTTTTGGCCCAAAATAACTGATAAATCTTTAAATCGTATTGGGGTCAAATCATGTGCGTCTTCCAAGATTTTTTTAGACATACATTCTCCGCTTAGCTCTAATTTTTAAACGAATTAAAATAAAATTTGTAATTAAGGCAATAGAAAGAAGTATAATTCCTAAGGCTAAGGCGAGTGATAAATTACCCTTTAGAAGTTTCTAAAGCTATTGTTGTAGTCATCACTCTTGTTAAATGATCAATATTTCCACCTACTATAATAACCGCACCAACCTCTGATATTGCTCTACCAAATCCTGCTAACATAACTGTTAATATTAGATATCTAGCATCAAAAAGATAAGCAATAATAGCCTTGTGAGAAGGTACAACAAGAGAATAAAAAAGCGATTTATATTCTTGATGAATATCTTCTATAGTCTGAGCAGTCAATGAAACTATAATCGGGATAATAAGTATCATCTGCGCTATTATCATTGCTGTAGGCGTATATAAAATACCTAACCAACCAAAAGGTCCTGATCTTGAAATTAATAAATATACAATTAATCCAACAACTACAGGTGGAAGTCCCATCATAGTATTAAAAAAAATCAAGATAATATCTCTTCCCCAAAAATTTTTAATAGCTAAAAAAGTTCCTAAGGGCAGGCCCAACAAGCAAGAAAAGAATAAGGAGAAACAACTCACCTTGAGTGAAAGTAATAATATTTCAAATAAATCAGTCTTTAAAGTAAACACTAACTCAAATGATTGTTTGAAAGCTTCTAATAAAATATTCATATAAATCTTGATTAATTATGTTTAAATATGCAATATTATGTGAAATTTACATAAATTACAATTTTTTAATGACTAAGGAAAGTTTATGTTCAAGCTATTTATTTTAACTTTATATTCTTTGATTTTTCCTAAAATGGCTTTTGCCGATAATTCAATCAATAGTTCAATCGACTACATCAACTTATAATTCTGGTTTTTACGAGTATATTCTTCCATTATTGAATCAGACACAAACATAGTCGCCCATGTAGTTTCAGTTGGAACCGGAGCCGCTTTAAAAAATGCAGCTAATTGTGATGGTGATGTCATTATTGTTCATGCAAAAAACAGAGAATTAGAATTTGTAAAAAATGGCTTTGGCGTTAATCGTCAAGATTTAATGTATAATGATTTTGTTATAATTGGACCCAAAAGTAACCCTGCAAAAGTAAAAATAACTGACGATCCAAAGAGAGCGTTCACTAAAATATATGAATACATCTTCTATTTTTATATCTAGAGGAGATGACTCAGGAACGCATTTCAAAGAAACAACAATTTGGAAAATGTCAAAATTAGACCCTACTAAATTTTCAGGAGATTGGTATAGAGAAACTGGCTCTGGTATGGGAACAACCTTGAATTTAGCTAACTGGTATGGAAGCCTATACACTTACTGACAGAGCTTCGTGGATAAATTTTAAAAATAAAAATAATTTAAATATTGTAGCAGAGAAAAACCAAATTTTATTCAATCAATACGGAATTACAATGGTAAATCCCTTGAAATGTCCTAATGTTAAGGTAAGAAACGCCAAAATATTTATAAATTGGCTTTTGTCTGAAAAAGGACAAAATTCTATAAGTAATTTTAAAATTAAAAATCAACAATTGTTCTTCCCAAATAGAAACTAACTGCTTACACACTGTTTTAATGGTAAAATATGAGAGTTCTTCATCTCTTGTAGAGATATACTTGAAGACATTTTTGTAAACTCCAGCTCACCTATTAGCTTTTGTTGAAAATTGTCATATTCTTCGATACTAGGGGCAACAATTTTTAATAAATAATCAGAATCTGATCCAGTTAGTCTATGAGTCTCGATAATTTCTTCGTGTTTTTCAATAATATTTTGAAAATCAGAAATCCAGTCTTTTGAATGATGACTAACCCTAATTGATAAAAAAACGACTATGGATAAATTTATAGCCTTTCTATTAAGAACAATCGTTCTAGCAGAAATAACACCCATTTCTTCCATTTTTTTTATTCTATTCCAACATGGAGTTGGCGAAACCCCCACCCTTTTTGAAATTTCTGACAAAGGCAAACTAGCATTCTTTTGTATAACAGCTAAAATTTTTTGATCCGTATTATCAATCATAAATACTCCAATTAAGAAAATTATTCTTTATATTAATAAAATATAAAAATATTTAATAAAAATCAATATTATTTGTTGTCATTTCAGAATTATTATCTATTTAGTCATTTAAAGGAGAAATTTAATGACAATAGAAAAAAATCATAATGTACTATCTTCAATATTCTCAAAAGTTTTTATTTCAATAATAATATTCACTTTTTCTTCAGTATCCCATGCAGACAAACCTAAACTTATAACTATAGATTACGCTTATTATAATCCTGTAAGTTTGCTTATGAAAGACAGAGGTTCTCTAGAAAAGGAATTTGAGAAAGATAATATTAAAATAAGATGGGTACTGTCTTTAGGATCTAATAAGGCTCTTGAATATCTAAATGGAGGGAGTGTAGATTTTGGTTCAACTGCTGGAGCGGCATCTGTAATTGGCCGAGCCAACGGCATTCCTATAAAAGCCATTTACGTATATTCAAAACCAGAATGGACAGCACTAGTTACAAATAAAGGTAGCGGCATCAATAATATTAAAGATCTTATTGGAAAAAGAGTTGCAGTAACTAGAGGAACTGACCCTCATATTTTTTTATTGCAAGCACTTGATAGTGTTGGTTTGACTGAAAAAGATATAAAACCAGTTCTTTTACAACACCCTGATGGATATAGAGCATTAATCAGCGGACAAGTTGACGCTTGGGCAGGTCTTGACCCTCATATGGCAAAAGGAGAAATTGAAACACAAACACCTCTCTTTTATAGAAATGCAGATCTAAATACATATGGCATTTTAAATGTTAGAGAAGAATTTGCATCTAAATACCCGTTAATTGTCAAAAAAGTTTTAAAAATATACGAAAGTAATCGTAAGCATGCTCTAAAGAATGCTGATGAGTTAAAACAGTCGTTGATTAAAGCAGTAAAGTTGTCAGACGCAGTTGCACAAAAACAGCTTAATGAAAGAACTGATATAACTAACCCACATATTGGAACTAAACAGGTTAATACATTCTTAGCTGCTGGAAGAATTTTACAAAAGATTGGAATAATTAAGTCTTCAATATCTATTGACAATATTGTTAATGATTTAGTTGACACAAGTTATGTATCAAAAAATTAATTGTAATTAATAGAAATGTATATTTTTTCAAAACATAAAAAAATTAACAAACTAGATAAATTGTCAAAAAATTTATCCTAGTTTAGTTCTTTTTAAATTACCACAACCTATTATTGGGATTATACTTCCAATAATTATCATATTGATTTGGCATTTTTTAGCTTTAACCGAAACTATTCGAAGCAACCTTCTGCCACCTCCTCAAGAAGTGATCAATGAAATATTAATTCTTACTCGAGATGGATCTTTATTTTCTCATATATTAATTACCTTAAGTAGAGTTTTTTATGGATTTATTTTTGGAGCAATTGCCGCAACTATTTTAGGAGTTTTAACAGGTGTTTCTCCTTTAATGAGGCGTTTCTTTGATCCTACTATACAAGCCTTAAAAGCCGTACCTTCTCTGGCCTGGGTGCCATTATTTATTTTATGGTTTGGTATTTTTGAAGATAGTAAGATTGCACTAATATCAGTCGGTGTCTTTTTTCCCATTTATTTAAATTTAATGATGGGGATAAGACAAATTGACAAAAAAATGGTCGAAGTTGCTCACGTTTATAATCTAAACTCATTTCAAACTATTCGATGGATTTTATTACCTGGAATTATTCCTGAATGGGTAACAGGGTTAAGAAGTGGACTCGCTTTAGGTTGGATGTTTGTCATAGCCGCTGAATTAATGGGAGCAAGTGAAGGACTAGGTTATCTAATGATAGATGGTCAAATGACTGGACGACCAGCGTTAATTATTGGAGCATTAATATTATTTGCAATGATCGGGAAGCTGACTGATGAGCTAATATATGTTTCAGCAAAACCGTTTCTTAAGTGGAAAGTTTCTTTAGATACTATGCAAGAAGAAGAAACTAATGCTTAATATTGAAAATGTTTCTAAAATATTCAACAATAATCATAAAACCTTGAAGGCACTTCAGGACACAAGTCTAGTTATTAATAAGCAAGAAATAGTATCATTGGTAGGTCAGAGCGGGTGTGGAAAATCAACATTACTACGTATTATTGCTGGATTAGAAAAAACCTCATCAGGTCAAATTAAACTTAATAATAAAATTATAACCAAGCCAAGCTCTAGCATAAGTATGGTCTTTCAAGAACCGCGCTTAATGCAATGGCTTAATGTTTTTGATAACATCAAACTGTCTATACTAAGTGATAGTGTGAAAACGCAAAGGTTTAAAATAAACGACACACTTAAAAGGGTTGGTTTAGAGAATATGGGTAGTCTATGGCCAAGAGAACTTTCAGGCGGTATGGCGCAAAGGGTTGCTATAGCAAGAGCTCTTGTTCAAGAGCCTAAAGTACTTTTACTTGATGAACCTTTTAGCGCTCTTGATAGCTTCACTAAGGCCAATCTTCATGAACATGTAAAACATTTATGGTCTTCATTAAAAATTACAATTATTATGGTTACACACGATATTAGTGAAGCCACAACAATGTCAGATCGTATTTTAATACTTAAAAAATCAGATCAGAATAAAATTAAAAACCAGGAAATTGTTAAAATTGATCAGCCAAGAACTTCATTTAGTAAAGACAAATATAATGAGGCAATTAAAAATAGTATATTTAATTAAAATTATACTGAATCTTACTAAGATATTTGAATTATAATGACGCTGTTATACCCCCGTCAACATAAAGAGTATGACCATTTACAAAATTAGATGCATTAGAGCTTAAAAAAATACTCGCACCTACAAGCTCATCTACTTTTCCCCATCTTCCAGCTGGCGTCCTTTTCTCTAACCATGATGTAAAATCCTTGTCTGCCACAAGAGCTGCATTAAGTGGCGTGTCAAAATAACCTGGAGCTATAGCATTACATTGAAGACCATGTTTTGCCCAATCGGTGGCCATTCCTTTGGTTAAATTGCCAACAGCCCCTTTAGTTGCTGTATATGGAGCAATTCCAGGCCTAGCTAATAAAGTTTGGACACTTGCTATATTGATAATTTTTCCTGATCCTCTTTTTATCATATGTTTTGCAATTACTTGACTAACATTAAACACTGAAGAGACATTTGTTCTTCAATAATTGTTCAAACATTTCAGGAGGAAAGTCTTCAAGCGAAGTCCTGTGTTGCATTCCAGCATTGTTTATTAATATATCAATTGCTCCAAATTCACTTTCGAAGTTATTAATAGCCTGTTTTGTTTCATCATAATCAGTAACATCAAAAGATAATTGAAATAATTTCTGTTTTGCTTCAATAGTTTTAGCAGATTTATCTAATTTAATTTTGTCTCTACCATTTAAAATTATTTCAGCACCTGCTTGATCTAAACCTTTAGCTAATGCATACCCTATTCCTTGGGAAGAACCCGTAACAAGAGCTCTTTTACCTTTGAGATTAAATAAATTGACCCCACTAACCATATCTTTCTCCCGTATTTTAAGTTTGAAATATATATAATTAATAAAAATATTGCTAATTTTCTTTCAAATATTTATTTTAAACCATTGTTTTTTTTAGGAGACATTTGTGAAAGCTTTAAAAATTCACGGAGCAATGGACTTAAGGATTGAAGATTTTGGTTTAGAAGAACTAACCCCTAATCAAGTTGAAATATCTGTGGCAATGGGTGGAATATGTGGAACTGATCTTCATTATTATAAGCATGGTGGCTTTGGTCAAATAAAGTTAAAAGAACCAATGGTTCTAGGCCATGAGGTTTCTGGTTATATTTCTAAATTAGGTTCCAATGTAACTGATTTAACAATTGGTCAATTAGTTTCTGTGTCTCCTTCAAGGCCGTGCAACAATTGTGAATTTTGTCTAGAAGGTTCACAAAATCATTGTTTTAATATGAAGTTTTATGGTTCTGCAATGCCCTTTCCCCATATCCAAGGAGCTTTTAGAGAAACACTTATAGCCGAAGATTATCAGTGCATTCCAGCTGATGGCTTATCAGCTGGAGAAGCTGCAATGGCAGAACCTCTTGCAGTTTGCCTTCATGCAATAAATCAAGCTGGGAACATTTTTGGTAAAAAAATTTGATAACTGGCTCAGGGCCAATTGGAACATTATGCGTTTTATCATGCAGAAGAGCGGGAGCAGAAGAAATAGTTGTAACTGATATTTCTGATAACGCTCTAAGTTTTTCAAATGCTGTTGGAGCAGACAAGATAATTAATACTATGAAAAATTATAATGAACTAGAGCAATTTCAAATTGGAAAAGGGGTCGTTTGATGTTGCAATAGAATGTTCTGGCTCTGCATCTGGAATAAATGACGCTATTAAATCTCTCAAGCCCAAAGGAACTTTAATACAACTAGGACTAGGTGGGGATATTTTAATGCCTTTGGTTGCCGTTACAACAAAAGAATTAAATATCAAAGGGTCGTTTAGGTTTCACTCTGAATTCCAATTGGCGGTAAAAATGATGCAAAAAAAGCTAATTGACGTTAGTCCATTGATTACACACAAAATACCTTTTAATAATGCGAAGAAAGGATTTAGTATAGCAATGGATGAAAAAGAAAATAGTATGAAGGTTCATTTGGCATTCTAATATCTAGCTAAAAAGAGGTTAAAATGAATACTTTAGCCCCTAGAAAGAAAAAAAATAGAGTTAGAACTATTGCAACACCTAATAATCCCTTACCTATTTCTTTGAACATTTTTTTCCTATTCGCTATTAAAATGTATCTTACCTAAATTATCAATATTATAACCTTCGAAGGTTGAAGCTAGCTTGAAAAATTCTTTAGTTTTACAAAAATTTAGAAGAGTTTGAAATGAGCTTTCAAACCAATATTTTCTATAAACAATTAAATCAAACCTTTCTGTAACAATTGGAATAAAATCAAGGTCAAATTTTTTAGCTTCAGATTTTAATCCAAAACTTACATCTGCCTGATCTGATAATATTAAGGATACGGCATCATTTTCTGAATAAGCTAGATCTGAATTGATAAAATCATCAAAACTCAGTTCTTCATTTTTTAATAAGTGCTGAAGATAATTATCAGCTCCTGACCCTGGCTGCCGTCTAACTAATGTCTTTTCCCTCTAAAGTCTTTAACTGATTTCTTAATATTATTTTTTGAAGATTTAAAAATCAAACCTCTCTGTCTTGTTGCCCACTCCATAAGTACAACTTGCTTCGCCTTTAACTGACTTTTAATTAAAGAAACATTCCAACTCTTCAAATTGTGGTCATAAATATGCAAACCTGACGCTATCCCCTGATTTAATTTAAATCTATCTATACCTTGAATGCTACCATCAAAAGACATTGCAATTCCTGACTTGGAATGTTTTACAGCTAACTCCAAAAGAGGATCATGACTTCCTAACAAAACATTTGGTATATTCTTCACTTCTGAAATTTATTTTTTCACCGGAAATCCACTTTGAAATTTCTTTTTTAGAAAATAACAGTTTACCCATTACTCTTGAGTGTGGAATGTCACCCTTTGAAATTAAGTCATAAACTTTTCGAGGTTTAATCCTTAAAAATTCTGCTAATTCATCAGTTGTAAAATAATCTGACATAAGTCATTACCATAAAAAATATTTAGTTTATTTTAACATTATATCCTATAATTTGTTAATGAAAAATAGATCAACCGATATAAGGCGTTCTTCATTACCTCCCAGACTTTTAAAGGAAAATGAGAACGGTGTAAGAATTAAAATATATGTTCAAGGACATATGATCGGGGCAGGGAAAATGGAGTTATTTCATCTAATTTCTCAAAAAGGTTCAATAAGAGCGGCGGCGTTAAGTATGGGAATGAGTACTAAAAGAGCGAGCCTTCTTTTAAAAACTATTCAAGAAGCATTCCCAATTCCTATTCTAGAAAAAAAGCTAGGAAATAAAGGTACAAAAATAACACCTTTTGGAGAAGAACTCTTAAAAAGATATTTAGATTTATGTAATCATTTATCAAAAGAATCTGAAAATTTTATTAACTGGACTGCTTCTAAACAAATTAATAAATAAAAGGCTAAATAATGGAAAAAAATAAAGAGTTTTATATTTCACCAAATTTAGAAAATGACGATTTAACAGAAACAATTAATTGTATTAATGAAGCCGGTGAAAATATAGAAATCCCTGTAGTAAAAGAAATTCCTTTAACTATTTACTTAAATAAACAAGAAATTGTTACTGCTATGACACTAGGTGACATGCCTGACATTTTAGCTGTGGGATATCTACTTAATCAAAATATGTTGCAAAGAGACGACGTAATTTCTGAAATTGATTACGATGAAGATTTACAGGTAGTAATAATAAGGACAAAAAGAACAACTAATTATGAAAAAAAAATGGAAAAGAAAATAAGAACAAGCGGCTGTGCTGTAGGTACTGTTTATGGGGATATAATGGATGATTTTTCTTCTGTTAATCTAAATAAAGATGCTAAAATTAAAACTTCTTGGATTTATACAATCTCAAAAAAAGTTAACACTAGGCCGAGCTTATATCTGAAAGCTGGCGCACTCCACGGCTGTGTTTTATGTAAAAATGATTCTCCTATAGTATATGTTGAAGATGTAGGAAGACATAATGCAGTAGATAAAATAGCTGGATGGATGTTTTTAAATAAAGAAAATGCTAATGACAAAATATTTTATACGACTGGAAGGCTGACATCTGAGATGGTTATTAAAACTGTTCAAATGGGGATCCCAATATTAATTTCTAGATCTGGTTTTACTGAATCAGGAGTTCGACTTGCTAAAGAATCTGGCCTTACATTAATAGGTAGAGCTAAAGGAAAGAGAATGATTATTGCAAACGGCATTGAAAGAGTTGTTTTTGATACTGATGTTCAATCTGTTAAAAGCGAAGACGTTGTGTCTGCTCAAAGAGCACTAATTAAATAAAGGTTTTAATAAATTGGAAATATCAAATGAAATAGTACCATGTGTTATTTTAGCTGGGGGCAAGGGAAGAAGAATGGGTGGAAAAGAAAAAGCCCTAATCCCACTCTTAGATAGACCATTGTTATCTTATGTTTTGGAAAAAATATCTGGTAAAGTTGCTCCAATAGCATTGAATATAAATACAAACTTAGAACAATTCACTAAATTTGGCTATCCTATTATAGAAGATCCCATAAAAGGTCATCTCGGACCGCTAGCAGGAATATTGGCATCTCTAAACTGGGCAAAACAACATAATAAAGATTGGGTTATGACTTTACCCTGTGATACTCCGTTTCTTCCACATAATCTTGTCCAATCCATGTTAAATGCCAAAAAAAATCAGCCAGATGTTGATCTAATAGTTGCAAAATCGAAAGGTTTCAATCATCCGGTAATTGCGTTGTGGAAGTCTGAAATTAATATTAAGTTAAAGAATGCATTAGATGAAGGTATTAGAAAAATAGATATTTTTACATCTCAACTTAAAATTTCTTATGTAGATTTTGATAATATCGACAATTCAAGCTTTGATCCTTTTACTAATTTAAATTCACCTCGAGATCTAATACATGCTCAGCAAATACTTGGAAAGTTACCTCCTTTTTTCGGTCTCGCCGGATGGTCAGGTTCAGGAAAGACAACACTTTCTACTAAATTAATAGAAAACTTTACTAAAATTGGTATCAACGTAGGAACTTTAAAACATGCCCATCACAAGTTTGATATAGATAAAAAAGGCAAAGATTCCTATAATTTAAGAAAAGCTGGCGCTCGACCAATGATTATCTCCTCAAAGGAAAGATTTGCTCTAATACAAGAGAATGACGAAAGTGAAGAAAAAAGTTTATTTGAAATGTTAGAAATATTCTCAAAAAACCCAATAAAAAAATGTGATATAATTATAGTTGAAGGTTATAAAAATGAAGATATACCAAAGCTTGAAGTATATAGACCCATTATTAAAAAACCTCTTTTATTTACAGAAGATAAAAACATTTTTGCTATAGCTTCTGATAGTTCAGATAGAGGCATCAATACCTACTTTCGATTTAAATAACATAAATTCAATTACTGATTATATTATTCAAAAATATAAAATATCTTAAATTATTTTTTGTTGGAGTTCAAAATGGCTAAAAACAATCCCATTATTACAAAACCAAAATTTTTAGATCTTTGGCCTACACAATTTATGGAAATGTCTCTTCCGGGACATGAAACTGCCAACGCTGTTATTGCTGATATAGTTTTATCTAACAATGCAGAACAAGAAAATATGACAGAAAATTATGTTAATCAAAATATTTTAAATATGGATCATCCAGCAATGTATTGGTTAAAACAATGCCTTGATAGAGCTATATATGACTATGCACAACAATCCGGAATTTCATATGAATTAAAGTGGTCCATTCAAGGTTGGGGCAATGTAAATATGAAAGGTGATTATCATAATCTTCATAACCACCCACACTCGTGGTTATCGGGCACTTATTATATAAATGTACCTGATCAGTCAGATGCAGAAGTTTTTAGATCTGACCTTAATCCTGGATCAATAAGTTTTTTTGATCCAAGGCCACAGGCAAACATGAATTCTATTAAAGGTGATAAACAAGTTGATCCAGAACATCGAGTTCTTCCAAAATCTGGAGATTTATTATTATGGCCAGCTTTTATTCATCATTTGGTCCATCCTAACATGTCTGATTTTCCAAGAATATCTATTTCGTTTAACGTTATAGTAAAATGGGACAATAACCTTATCCCAGACTAATTCATTATAAGCCTCTATGATCAAATGGAAAAAAATTTAATAAATCTCCCTTCACAACACTTTCATATTCCATAGGTATTTCTACTATACCATCTGCACCTGTTAATGAAGAAATAACTCCAGCCCCTTTTCTTCCGTGAAGCATAATAAAAGATTTAGCATCTTCATTAATAATTTTAGCTCGAAGATATTCTGCCCTACCTGTTTTTTTATTATGGACAAAACCAGATGGTAATTTAATGCTTAAAGGATTTAAATTTACTCCTCCAGCAAGCTTAATGATTAAAGGTTTTATTAATAGTTTAGTACATACAAAGGCGGCTACAGGATTACCAGGAAGACAAAAGATTATTTTTTTACCCAATAAACCAATAGCCATAGGCTTGCCTGGTTTCATTGCTAATTGCCATACTATACATTTTGCACCTATATCTTTAAGAGCATTTTGAGTGTGATCCTCTATTCCGTCTGAGGCTCCACCTGATGAAATGACCACGTCACTTTTAGATAAGCACTCATCATACTTATTGGCTAAATCTTTCCTTTTATCTTTAACTATTCCCATATCAATAGTTTCTAAATAATTAGAATTTAATAAAGAAAGTAACATTGGCCTATTAGCATCGTAAATTTGACCATTTAATCTTTCTTTAGATATAGAATTTACTAGCTCATCACCTGTAGAAATAACTGACACTTTTATTTTATCATAAACTTCTATTTCAGTATTACCAGATGCAGCAAGTTGACCTATATCAGCAGCATTAATAATTTTACCTTTATTTACAACTATTTCATCTTTTTTTAAATTCTCTCCAATAGGGCGAATATTTTGGTTTTTAGTAACATGCTCTCTTATTATGACTTGATTACCAATTCTTTCACAGTGCTCATGCATGATTACTGTATCAATACCTTTTGGAGTAACTGCACCTGTATAAATTTCTATAGCTTCATTAGGATGTATTATTTTGTTATAAGGATGCCCTGCTTTTGCGATGCCCACCACTTTCAATTTTAATTGTGGATTAGATACAATTGTTTTATGCAAGATTCCATAGCCATCTACTGCAGAATTTGTCGTTGATGGTAAATTTATTTCACTTTTGATCGTTGAACAATTCACTCTATCTAATGAGTTTACAATTGGTATTTTAACTGTTTCGTTTTTCAAACTAATTGTTTCAATCAGTTTTTTTTTAGCATCTTCTAACTTTGTAGGTTTTACAAACATTTTAATTCTTTATTAGAAGATCATAATTTTCAGTGATAAATTGATTGATCAATTCTTTATCTATTGCAAAATTTACACCTGCATCGATATCTGCCTCTTTTGTATAAATAGCGTCAACCATACCAATTAACTCCCCATTTTTATTTACTAAAGGTGCTCCAGAAGCACCCGGGTTTACAGCGGCATCTGTTTGAATAAAGTTTTCAATTTGATTAAAGCCTAAATTTTTTCTGTTTTGTGCCGATATAATACCGCATGACAAACTCAGCCCTAAACCAAAACTATTTCCTATGACACAAACTGGATTTCCGATATTTAAATTTCCTTGTGAAGTTTTTATTGCCAGTCCCTTAACGTTGGATTTTAAAACAGCTATATCTCTTTTTAAGTCAACCAATACTACTTCTGCTTGTTGAGTAATATTGTTATAATCTTTAATATCTACCACTTTTGCATTTTTAATTACATGCGCGGCAGTCATAATAAAGCTTGTATTTTCAGTCTTTTGATCTGCTGATATATAAAAACCTGTTCCTGCTGGAGCTGTTCCTAACGGAGCTCCAAATCCAGGCCTATTATATCCTGGCCAAGTAGGCAAAACAATTACAGTTGACTTATATGATAATTTCCATGCGCGTGATGCATCATCACCATGTGCACTAAATGGTAAAAATAAAATATTTACTATAAAAACATAAATAATATATTTTATTTTAATCATTCTTTTTATTCGTTAAGTTGATTTTAGTTACTATAATCTCACGTTAATACTAGACATAACGTTTGCAGAATCCATACCTATATTTATCAATATATAATAAGCTACAACACCAACTACTATACTAAAAACTCCACTTGTTAATACCATTTTCATTGATTTCTCCTTTTTAGTTTGTCACTTTTTTTAAATATTTAATTAAATCACGTCTATCTTCATATTTTTTCATTCTTTGAATAGGCATTTTAGTTCCTGGTGTTACTTTATCTGGACCCTCATCAAATAATTGATTAATTGTGCTTTCATTCCAAATCAAGTCTGATTTTATTAATGCCTCAGAATATTTATACCCTTTTAATGTTCCAGCTTCCCTACCAAATACTTTATATAAAGTTGGCCCTGCTCTTTTTTTCCCATTTAATGTTAAAGTATGGCAAACACTGCACTTCCTTGCAAATTGTTTTTCTCCATTCCCAACTTCCCTAATTGGGTTAAACCTTCTTGCTGGACCAGGTCTTTCTAGTATTTCAGGTGGAAAGTCAAAAATTTCCCATCGAGTTAAAAAGTCGTCTAACCCTGCTACAATTAATGAAGAGTCATTTGGAAATAAAATATTATCCCATATTGGTCCGTTGACTGCGTTAAAATCTCTTACCAAAGCCCATTTTTGGGTATCAAGGATTATCATCCTTCCTTTTGCATTTCCAAAACTTATTAAATTTTCATTTTTTAAATAGTACATTGATAGGATTGGAGTTCTATCCTCTCCTATTTCTAGTATTTTTTTATCTTTGTTATATTCGCTTATGATAATTTTCCCATCAATTGATCCATATGCAATAAAATTGTTTTGTTCACTTACCTCAAATACAGATACACCCCAACCATTTTTTATGAGTGGTCTAACAAATTCTCCATTTGATCTTTTCCATAATCTTATTTCACCATCATAACCTGAGCTATATATATATTTATTATCATCAGAAAATTTTACTGAATAAACTGGTCCTTTGTGACCTTTAATAAATCTGATATTTTTTCTTTTTTCTATATCCCAATACCCAATGCTTCCGTCCCAACTAGCCGTTAGTAAATATTTACCATCTTTTGAAAAGTCTATATCTACTACTTTACCTTTATGTTTACCTAATATGTTTGGAATAATTTCATCGTTTTTTACTAGTGGTTCACTAATTTTCCAAAGTATTACCTTATAATCATCTCCACCGGAGGCTAATAAATTATTTGATGGTGAAAATTTAACTGTATTTACTGAAGCATCATGCCCAATCAAAGTACTATTTTCTTTAATTGGATTTAAGTTCCAAATTACAACAGAATAATCAAAGCTTGCACTTGCTAGATATTTATTATTATCTGAAACATTCTAGTCCCTTTACTGGACCTCCATGCGCTGTATATTGTTCTAGGAGCAGATTTTTTAT